>JAOAPQ010000681.1 GCA_025462965.1 Bryobacterales bacterium | reverse complement strand
CTTTCATCCACAGAGCGCGGTCGGCGTCTTCGGCAACGGGGACATATGCGTCGAGTTCACCGAGTTTCCCGCCAAACATGCCCGGCGCGAGCGTGATCGCGAAGATCACAAACGCCATGCCTGTGAGCAGCCGTCCGAGCGAGAGCGGTTCGTCCTTCCCAACACCTTCCAGCCGAACGAACCCAAGCAGGTAGAAGCCCGCCATGGCGAAAAGCACGATCCACGCCGCCAGAAAACGTTCGCGGGTCAGGAAGTTCCAGCGCAGCACCTGGTCGATGCTGGCAAGGTACTTCAACATGGCCGCCAGAATCACAAAGCCCATGACTACCTTCACTCGCGCGAGCCAGCCTCCGCTACGGGGCAGCTTTTTGAGGTAGGACGGAAAGAGGGCCAACAGGAAAAACGGCAGCGCCAGGCCGATCGCGAAGGCTAACATCCCGAGCGCCGGTCGCGCACCGCCGCCCTGCGCCGAAGCCGCCAGCAGCGTCCCGACAAACGGACCCACGCAGGCGAAACTTGCCAGCGAGAACGTCAAACCCATCAGCAGCGTCCCGACTACGCCGCCGCCCTGCGAGGCCCGGTCGAGCTTAGTCAGAATCGCCGAAGGGATCGTAATCTCGAAGGCGCCGAGCAGGCTCAGGCCGAAAACCAGGAAGATTGTGCAAATTAGTGCATTCACCCACGGATTTGAGCCCAGCTGCACAACGCCAAACGGACCCAATAGCGAAGTCGTCAGCAGGCCAAGCCCGGCAAACAGCACCACGATGCCGAGACAGAACAAACCCGCCTGCGTCAGAGTCTGCCGGCGCGTGGCATTCTGCTGGTTCAGGAAGAACGACATCGTGATCGGAATCATGGGGAAAACGCAGGGCGTGAAGATCGAAGCCAATCCGAATCCGAAGGCGATTGCGAGGAAACCTCCGATTGAGTCGCCGGCAGGGGCGGACGTCGGTTTCGCTACGGAATAGCCTGACGGGATCGCGGCGACAGACGTTGCAGCGGCTGGGTCGACACGAAACGAACCCAATACGTCTTTGGTCTTCGGCGGAATGCAGGACGTGGCGCTGCAAACCTGATAACGCGGTTGTGCGGTAATCTGAGCGGTTCCTGCCGGTGCTCCCGGTTTGACGTTCAGGTCTAGGTAGAAGACGGCCTCGCCTTCGAACGTCTCCGTATCGGCATCGAAATTCGGATCATGCTCTCGGATGGGCTTACCTTGCAGAACGCGCTCGACGGTGAAAACCGGATTGTCGGCCAGTTTGATCGTGGTGGGTATAGGCGGCGGAGGCGTGGAAATCGAGTAGAGATGCCAGCCCTCGTCGATCTTCGCGGTGAGTTTCCCGGCGACCTTCGCGCCGGGTTTCGCTGCTCCCGGCGAGAATTCAAGCGTCCAGTTTACGTGGTTGGTTTGCCCATACCCGAAGCCAGCCGCAAGAAGCGCCAGAAGCAGAGTTCTCATCACCTTAGTTCGTGTTCAATTTGCTGGTTAATATTCCCGGTGGAAAAATCGGCGGCTACGCGAATCGCGTTCTTGATGGCGTTGGCATCGCTGCGTCCGTGGCAGATGATGCACACGCCTTTGACGCCCAACAGCGCGGCGCCGCCGTACTCGGCGTAATCAGTGCGCTTACGGAAATCCGTGAACGCCGCTTTCGAAAGTACGTAGCCAATCTTCCGCGTGATGGTCGCTTCAAGCGACTCGCGCAGGAGACCCTTGACCATCTCCGCCAGCCCTTCGCTTACTTTCAGCGCCACGTTGCCGACGAAGCCGTCGCACACGATTACGTCGACCGTGCCCGAATAGAGGTCCCGACCTTCCACGTTTCCGATGAAATTGACCGCCAGTGCTTTCAGCAGCGGGGTCGCGGCCTTGGTTAATTCGTTCCCTTTGTGCTCTTCCTCCCCGATCGAGAGCAGACCCACGCGCGGCCGGTGCACCCGCAGCACGACGCGGGAATAGATTTCGCCCATTACGGCGAACTGCGCGAGCATTTCGGGCGTGCAGTCGACATTCGCGCCGACATCCACCATGACGACAGGCTTGCCGCTCAGGGACGGAAAGACGCCCGAGAGGGCCGGGCGGTCGACGCCGCGGATCTTGCCTTGCACCATTTTCGCGATGGCCATGCAGGCGCCAGTATTCCCCGCCGAAACGAAGCCGCTGGCGTCCCCGCTCACCACCAGGCGCGAACCGACGTGCATCGAGCTATCCTTTTTGGACCGGGCGGCCTTCGCCGGACTGTCCTCCATGGTAATCCGCTCGCTTGCGTTCACAACGCAAATGGGCAGATCGCGATACCCATCATGCTTTTCGAGTTCGCGGCGGACCAGGGCTTCCTGGCCCACCAGCGCAACTTTGACGTTCAGAGATCGGGCTGCCCGAATCGCTCCTTCCACCTCTGGTCTTGGAGCGTGGTCGCCTCCCAAAGCGTCAACCGCGATGGTCAGCATGTGCGGAATCGGTTCGGCAATCTACTGCTCGGCGACTTCGATGACTTCGCGGCCCTTATATTGGCCGCAATGAGGGCAAGCGCGGTGGGGTAGCTTCTGCTCATGGCAGTTGGGGCATTCGGACATGCCCGACTTTTTCAAGGCGTCGTGAGCGCGGCGCTTTCCGGTGCGCGCGGCAGAGTGTCTTCGTTTCGGATTCGGCATCTTCTTAAATAAATTCCCGGGTGGTTAACCCACTTTAAATTGTTTCAGCCCGCTCCAGCGGTCATCACCCGGAGCCGCGCTGCAGTCGCACGATGATTCATTGCGGTTCTTACCGCAAATCGGACAGATTCCCTGGCACGCCTCGCTGCACAACCGGTGCATGGGCAACATCAGGAGAACCTGTTCCTGCAGAATTTCTTCCAGTTCAATCCCGGCTCCCATGTAGAAACCGATCTCGGCCTGCCCCGCGTCTATCGCGATTTCCACTTCGCCCTCGACTGCGGAATTAGGCTCGTAAAACAGATCGAACGGCGCGTCGAGATCGAACCGCGCTTTCGCCAGGCACCGATCGCAATCAGCCTCCATGGTAACGGTAATCTGCCCCGTTACCCGGACTTCTCCCCCGGTGTTTTCCAGCAATTCGGCCTGCCCCGCCGCATGCAGCGGCGTAACCTGAGTGACCCCCGATTCGCTAAAATCAAGTTTGCCCGGCTCATAGACCCCATCGAACGAGATCTTCTTTTCTTCCAACTCTTGAATGCTGAGCAACATGGCTGGTCCTGGAATCCTTGATTATAACTCACCGGAATCGGGAAGTCCCGCCAAACATGGATATACGCGAGGTGTATGCTTTCCTTGTGGCGAGTTTGGCAGAGCGGGCGGACGTGGAATTGACAACTGGGCCTAAGAGCGAGGAAACGATAAAGCGGCCGGGCCGGCCGCGCGACGAGTGCGCCCGCCAGCGAATACTGGACGCGGCGCTCGAGTTGCTTGACCGGTTGGGGCTGGCTGCGGTCACTGTGGACGCGATCGCTGCCCGCGCCGGCGTGGGGAAGGCGACGGTCTACCGTTGGTGGCCGAACAAGGCCGCTGTGGTGATCGAGGCGTTTCGGGAGGCTGTTGTGCCCGAACTGCCGTTTCCCGATACCGGGTCCATCGAGAACGATATCCGCACGCAGATGCGTGAATTCAATCGCATGTTGATGGGGCCGCGGGGACGCTCGCTTGCGGCCATTGTGGCCGCGGCGCAGACGGATACCGATGTCGCGGCGGCGCTTTGGAACAACTGGCTTGGTCCCAGGCGGGAGGAGGCCAGGGAGGCGCTTCTGCGGAAGAAGCAGTGGCCTGCGGGCGCCAATCCGGAGTTGTTGCTGGATTTACTGTACGCACCGATGTATTACCGGTTGATGCTGAAACACCTGCCTCTTTCCCCGGAGTATGCCGAGGCGATCGCGGATTTGGCGCTGAAGGCGATTGGGTAACGCTGAACTACGATGGTCTGCGCCGCGTGCTGAGCGTGAATTCCCAGGCGGCGCTGCCCAGGATTCCTCCTACGATAGGGCCGACGATGGGAACCCAGAATACCAGCGCGCCGTCGGTCAGGCCGTTGTTCTTAAAACCCGCTACGACAGTGAAAAGACGCGGACCGAAATCACGGGCTGGATTGATGGCATATCCGTGCATGCCGCCAAAGGCCATGCCGATCGCCACCACCACTAGGCCTACCAGAATGGGGCCGAGATCCTTTACCTGTTCACCGATTGCCAGAATCAGGAACATGAGCAGCGCCGTGCCGATTATCTGATCGAGCAATCCGGCCATGGGCTGGGCCGGGAAGGCCGGAAAGGTCGTGAAGATTCCCGCTGTGTGAGTCAGGCCGGGGTCGAAGGCTCCGAAGGCCGGGCGGTAGTTCCAGAACACGAGCGCGGAGGCGCAGAACGCCCCCAGCGTCTGAGCCGCGATGTAGGGGACGACCTTGCGCCACGGGAAATCCCGGAACAGAGCCAAGCTGATGGTAACGGCCGGATTCAGGTGGGCGCCCGACTCGCGGTTCGCGACGTAGATTCCCATGGTGACTCCGAGACCCCAGGCAATCGTGATGTTCGTATAACCACCGTTCACGATTTCGCCGGGAAGGCCCTTGCCGAAGAGCACCGTCATCGCGACAACACCCGTTCCGAACATCATCAACACCAGCGTGCCGAAGAATTCGGCTACCAGAGCGCGCATGCACCCTTCAGCTTTCTATATGTGACGGCCAGATCTTCGGGGAGCACGCGCGTCTCGGCGACGGTGGTCATGAAGTTCGAGTCGCCCGACCATCGCGGCAGCACGTGCATGTGAATGTGTCCCACGACGCCCGCTCCGGCGCTCGCGCCGATGTTCAAGCCCATGTTCAGGCCGTCCGGCCGGTATATTTCGCCGAGGCACGCTTCCGATTTGCGCATCAGCGACATCATCTCGGCCGAAACCTCCTCGGGAACTCCGGCGAGAGTGGCCACGTGGCAGTAAGGAACCACCATCAGATGGCCGCTGGAATAGGGGAAGCGGTTCAAGACCACGAAGTTACCGGCTGCACGGTGTATCACCAAATTCGCCTCATCTTCGGACGAACTAGCTATATCACAGAAAATACAACTGGTTCGAGGTCGATCAGCAGTGATGTACTGGTATCGCCAGGGACTCCAGATGTGGTCCACGGCGTTTCAGCCAACCGGTTCTTCGGAAGGGGCGGGCGCCGGGGGAGCCACCGGGGAACTGTTGACGACGTCCTTCAACTCTTTGCTGGGCTTGAAGTAAGGGATCTTCTTCGCGGGAACATCCACGCGAGTTCCGGTCTTAGGATTCCGGCCAACGCGCGGCTGACGCTGACGTGTGCGGAAACTACCGAAACCGCGGATTTCGATTTTGTCTCCGCTTCGCAGAGCTCGCACGATGCTGTCGAAAATCGCCTCGACGATGACCTCTGCTTCTTTCCTGGTCATCTCAACCACGCGCGAGACTTCTTCAATCAGGTCGGCTTTCGTCATCCCAAGGTCTCCTTTATCAAGCGATTAGCGAGAAGTTCAGTATCGCCTGAACAGGGACGTTATAGCAAATATCCATTTAATCGTGGCCGCCGCGATCGGTTGCAGTACGGAACTGTTCGACGCGGGAGGTGGCCGCCGCGGCCTGGCGCTGGTAGTCTTCAAGGCGGTTGCGCTCCTCGTCTTCCGCGATCGCCTTCAGGCTCAAACCGATCTTTTTCTCTTCTTCATTCATCCGGATGATCTTGAAATCGAACTCCTGGCCGACCTGCACGGGCGGCGGATCGGATTTCCGGCCGGAGTATCCTGGCGTCTCCGAGAAATGGCAAAGGCCCTCGACGCCCTCGGCGAGCTCAACGAACGCGCCAAAGCTGGCGAGCCGGCAGATGCGTCCGTGCACAATATCGTTGACGTTGTGGTTCTGGAAGTAGGTTTCCCAAGCGTCCGGCTGGAGCTGTTTCACACCGAGCGACAGGCGCTTGGCTTGGGCGTCGATGCCCAGAATCACGGCTTGTGTAATGGAACCCTTGCGCAGTATTTCCGAAGGATGCTTTACGCGCTTCGTCCAGGAAAGGTCGGACACGTGAACGAGTCCGTCAATGCCTTCTTCGATTTCAATGAATGCGCCGAAATCCGTCATGTTGCGGACGCGGCCTTCCACAACGGATCCAATGCTGTACCGTTCCGCGATGGTGCTCCAGGGATTCGCTTCGAGCTGCTTCAGACCGAGCGAGATGCGGCGTTCCCTGGCGTGGACCTCAAGGACTACGGTCTCGACCTGATCGCCTGGTTTCACCACCTTCGAGGGATGCTTCATGCGGCGCGACCACGTCATCTCGCTGACATGGATGAGCCCTTCGACGCCCGGTTCGAGCTCCACGAAAGCGCCATAATCCGCCACGTTTACGACTCGTCCGATGACATGCGATTCCACGGGATAGCGTTCTTCGATGTTCTCCCACGGATCCGGGAGAAGCTGCTTCATCCCGAGTGAAATGCGTTCCTTCTGCGGCTCGTACTTCAACACCTGCACCGTCACCTGATCTCCGGGCTGGAGGATTTCGGAGGGGTGTCCGACGCGCCCGTGCGACATGTCGGTAACGTGAAGCAGGCCATCAATGCCGCCCAAGTCCACGAAGGCGCCGTATTCCGTCAGGTTCTTTACGATGCCGGTGACGACCGCTCCTTCCTGAAGATGTTCCAGGGTAACGGACTTGCGCTGATTGACTTCCTGCTCGACGGCGGCCCGGCGCGACACCACAACGTTGCCGCGGCGGCGGTTCAGCTTGATGATCTTGACAGGAACGTCCTGGCCGACCAAGGAATCAAGATTGCGTAAGGCACGGACGTCCACCTGGGAGCCGGGCATGAAAGCGATCAGGCCAACATCCACCGACATGCCGCCTTTCACGCGGCCGGTGATTCGTCCTGAGATGGTGAGCTGCTGTTCGAAGGCAGCTTCCAGGTCGTCCCAGACGCGCAACCGCGCAGCCTTCTGATGAGATAGAGTGACGTATCCTTCCACCCGCTCGGCGTGGTGATCCACCATGACATCGATCACGTCGCCGGGCTTGACTGTTACTTCGCCGGACGGTCCCGTGAACTGGTCGATGGGAACGATGCCTTCGATTTTATAGGCGAAATCGACGATGACATCCTTCGGAGTGACTTTCAGGACGCGGCCCTGCAATACCTCGTCTTCGGCTGGCGGAACGAAGTGACTGTAATCCGCGAGCAAATGCTCATAGTCCTCGTCCGCGCCTTGCGGGCTGGGCGGGGCGAACTGCTCGCTGGTCTCGTTTTCGGCCATTGCCATACTCCTCAGGCCTACTGGTTTTGGTTTCCGCGAACCGAATGCAGCACTTGTTGGCTCAACTCAGAGAACAATACGGAGTGGTTACAGTAAGCAACTGAAAATACGCAGTTTTAAGAACTATAGCGGACCGAAATCGCGGATGTCAATTCAGGGTTTCCAGTAGAGCCCCGGCGAAAGGGCGAGACGCTGGTTCGCCGGGGTTTAGCTTCGAGTAATTAATCGAGTAATAATTCAGATGGCCGCGGGGTCGGAGCGGCCGATATGAACGCCGCCGTTGGTCGTGGTTACCCGCAGGGTGGGCCCGCCGGAGCCAAGGTCGACGCGAAGTTCCCGCTGCCGGCTGTTCTGAATGAGCTGCGGCAGTTCGCTGTGTATCCCGCCGTTCACGGTGCTGGTTTCCAGATGCGCCGAGTAGTTTGCGGGGACGTCCAGGTGGACGCCGCCGTTCTGGCTCTGGACATCGAGGCCGGTCCCGTTCCAACGGGCGCCGGCGAGTTCTACGTGCACGCCTCCGTTTTGCGTGCGGCCATGGACATTGCCCGAGACCTTGGACAAGTGGATTCCGCCGTTCGTTGTCTGGAACTCAAGGTTTCCCTCGACGCCGGAAATCGAGATTCCGCCGTTGTGCGCGGTCAAATTGAGGTCGGTCCGCGAGGGAACGAAGATCTCATAGGAAACGGACCAGTGACCGGCCGCGGGCCCATCGGCTGAAACGACGCCGCCGGTAGTATGGACGATCACCTGAGAGTACGTTGCGCGAGCTGCGCCTTCCGTGTCACCGGAGGCCTGCACCTTGGCCCGTACCAGAACGCCTGCATTGCCCCACGACTTGATGGAAATGCCTCCATTCGTGCGGCCATCCACCGTGATTTTCCCGGACGAAGCCAAGTTCTGCTCCTGAATCTCGCAATGGGTGGCCTGGTTTCCCCAGTCGTTTTGGTCGCAGGTGAGGGTGCGGGTCTGCGCGGCGAGAGCAGTCGCGGAGAGGAAAAGCAAGGGGAGGGAGTGTTTCATGACGCGTTGGACGAAGCGGGAGGGTTTTGGTTGGGAAGGCCGGTCACATGCCGAACGCAACGCCACGAGACTGGTCGCGGATCGAGACGATATTCAGCCCGAAGATACACATCTGGTCAAAGGCCCATAGGTTGACGACGGGGATGCGGCGGCTCAAGGCCATCGCCACCTCCTTCTCCCATGTAGTGCTCTGGACGAAGATCGGGGCCAGATAACGAATCGAAGCCAACGGCCAATCGTGTTGCAACGGGAACTGGATCGCGGTGCGGGCCAGGTCGAGATTCCGGGAGTTGCCGCCAAATGAGAGAGCCTCGACCTTCAAGCGGTTGAAGCCCGCGGTCGTAATGGCGCCCCACTCCGGGGGGAAATTGATGAAATTGTTGAGCGCGCCGCCAACGCCGTTGGCAGGCTTGGGGTAATTCACGTCGTAGGCGAAAAGCATTTCGCACTGCGCGGCCGGATATCGGGCGTGGATATGGTTCACCAGCGCCGCGACGTGGTCGCGCAAGCGGTTACGCAGGAAGACGGCGTCGGCGGAGTTGGGGTTCGGGTTGTCGTTCGGATCGAGGAAGCGATGGAGCGGGCGGCCGAGCGCGGCCTGGGCCGCGGCCTGCGTCTCGGGATCGCAGTAAGCCATTCCTCCGGTGGGATTGGAGGCGGAATAGTTCGTGAAGAACCACCAGAGGTATTCACCGAACTGAACGTTCGGCACGAGGCCGGCGGCATTTTGCAGATCGGTGATGCAGTCGAACATGGCGGTTTGATAGGCAAGCATCGGCGAACTCTGGGCGCAATGCGTAGAGCGCAGATTGCCGAAGCCGACATCGGTAACCACCGGTTGGCCGTCCGGGAAGATGGCGGCGAAACCCGCCGGCGGGTTGACCAGCTCCATCGAGCCTGAAGTCACGATTTCGCGATTGCGATTCCTGCACTCGGTGTAGAGATCCGAATGCCAGTCGCGGGCGCCCCGGTTGACGGCGGGCGTCTGCGAGGGATCGACGACCCACGTTCCCATCCGACCCCCTTGCAGCGATCCGGTGACGGTCAGGGTTCCTGCCGAACTCGTCGCAGACTTGCTGAAGGTGAAGGTGAACGCGGGCGATCGCGACGTAATCGTGAGTGTATTGAGGGTCGCCTGCGCCCAGGCGCCGACGAACACCTCGTTGATATAGCGCGCGAAATGAGCGGCGATGGTTGAGGTTGTATCGGCGGGCAGGACAGTCTTCACAACCGCAGTCCCGCCAATGATGAGCTGCGCGGTGTCGCCGGCAGCCCAGGAGCCATTGAAAGAAACGGTGACCGATGGAAATTGCGCCGTAAGGTTGGTGCGCTCATTCCACCAAAATACGCCGATGTACTGGTTCACGGGACCGGTGAAGCCCAAGTTGTCGAAGATCCACATGATGCGCGCGGGCGGCAGTTTATATGAGTGGTCGGTACTGTAATCGAGTGCGGGGGAAATGTTCGAGCGGGCCGGCGGCGGAGCGGGGATATCCGACAGCACGGCGGCTTCGATGAAATCGAGATAAAAGTATCCGGTGGTCTTCACCCGCAGCTTGACGGTGTGGGTGCCGGGCGCAACCGCGGCGCGCAACTTTCGACGCGTATTGACGGCGGGTTCGGTTTGCAGGCGGCAATCGAGGTCCGCCTCGGTGTCGCCATCGAGTTGGACGCCGACCGTAGCGCGATCCCTATAGAGCGAGGTGCCGAGATAGAGATCGTGCACCTGGCTGCAGGAGTACCGGATGCTAACGGTTTCGTTTGTGACGAGGCCGGGCGAGCCCGCGCGCTTTGCGAGTCCGCCGGAATAGAACCCGGTCTCGGGCGCGGCGGTGGCCCAAGCTCCGGTATATGTGCAAGCTGTGCTGGTGTCTTCGACCCGCACGCTGTTCGGCCCTGCGACGGAGAGCCGGCAGACGCCGTTCGGATCGTTGAGCGTCCAGTTCGAGAACGTGGCCTGCCATTCCGTGGCGGTGTACGCCTGCGAGTTGGCGAGCGCGGGCGCGAAGGTTAGCCAGCATTGGCGGAGCTGGTCGATCTGGAGCGCCGTGAAATCGATGGTGCATCGCCAGGTAACGTCGGACGCACCGCCGGACAGCCGGACTGCGGGTTGGGCGGTTTTCAGCGAATCGGTCTTGTTGAGCGCGTAGAGCTCGATCATGTTGCCATCGACGCCGCCGCGGTCGGCGACGTAGCGGGCGCTTGTCTGGGCTCCTGCGGATGCCGCGAGCGTGAGCGATTTCCGGGTCTGGATTGAGGCGACGGTATATAGGAGGCCCGCGATGGTGATGGTGGAGCCCGGTACGATGCCTGTGAACCAGGCGCCGGAAAGCCAGGTTACCGAAGTTCCCGCCACCGCGACTGTACCGTAGCGCCCGGCGGTTAGGGTCACGGAACTTGCACCGGCCGTCGCGCGCAAGGCTTGAGTGGGAATCGTGGTCCACCAGTCGGTGGAATTGATCTCCTGAGCGAGAGCGGCGGCCACATCGCTCAATGAAGTTGCTCCAAGTGTTGTGCCTATGTTGCCGGTACTGGTGACAGGTATACCGCTCCCGGTTGCACCCGGCTTGGCGGTGAGGAGGACGGAGTTCGGGAGACTTCCGATCGCGGCCGTTACCTGGGCATCGCCCGCGCCCGCGTTGATCAGGGCAACGAGCGCATTGACTACATCAGTGCTGCTTTCGCCGGCTGGGTTCGATTCCGTGTGCGTGTAGGGGCGTCCGTTGACGTTGACGGTGTGCAAAGCGCCGAGGCCCGCTGCGAAGAACTGGTACTCGACAGAGGCGTTCTGCACGGGCGCGATGAAGTCATAGGCGAAATTCTGGAAGAACAGGGTGACGCGATCGAAGGATTGAATGCCGGCGGGTCCGGTCACCAGGTCGAATGTGCCGCTCGCGGCAGGGAACGCCGGGCTCTGCAGTACGGCATGGTCCGAGAGGCGCACGTCGACGGTATTGGGTTTACCATCGGCGCGGATGTAATCGAGCTTGGCCCAATCGATCCAATCGAACTTCGGCGAATCGAGGGGCTGGAGGCCAGGGCTGTATTGGACATCGAAGGTGAGAACGGCGCCGGAGAAATTGAAATCCGGAAGATATTTCAGCCGGGGGTGTTCGTAGAAATTGTCGGCGTCCCACAGGATGAGAACGGCGAAATCGGCGGCGTCGCGAAAGATGCCGC
>JAOAPQ010000080.1 GCA_025462965.1 Bryobacterales bacterium | reverse complement strand
AAATCATGAAACGACGATACTTTCCGATGGCTCTCGGCGCCGGATTTATGGCGGCCGATATCAAGGCGCAAGATACTGCGGCGGAAGGTTCCATTACCGACGTTACCGGAATCAAGGTGGGCCACTTCACCGACACGCGCCGCCCCACGGGCTGTACCGTCCTCATTTTTGAAAAGGGCGCTACCGCCGGAGTCGATGTACGGGGTGCGGCGCCGGGAACGCGTGAAACCGATCTGCTGAATCCGATCAATACGGTTCAGCAGGTGAACGCAATTTTGCTCTCCGGCGGGAGCGCGTACGGCCTCGACGCCGCTTCCGGCGTAGTCCGGTTTTTGGAGGAGCACGGACTCGGATATCACATGGGAAAAATCGTTGTGCCGATCGTGCCGGCGGCGATTTTGTTCGACCTGGGTGTGGGGGATTGGAAGATCCGGCCCACTGCCGATTCCGGCTACAAGGCGGCGGCTGCGGCGACCACGGAGAAGGTGGAAGAAGGAAATGTGGGCGCGGGCGCGGGGGCAACGATCGGCAAGATGTTCGGGGCGGGTTCGGCGATGAAATCCGGACTCGGCACGGCCAGCGTGCGAATCGGAAAGACGGGAATCGTCGTCGGCGCTCTGGTTGCCGTCAACGCGGTGGGCGATGTCATCGATCCGAAGACGGCGAAGATTTTGGCGGGGGCGCGCAAGCCCGATGGCTCGGGCTTCATGGATTCGATGGCGCGCACCAGGGAGGGTTACCGCGTGGAACTCCCGCCGGCCACCAACACGACGATCGGGATCGTCGCCACGAATGCCGCGTTCGATAAGGCGCAGATTACGAAGATCGCGCAGATGGCCCATGACGGCCTGGCGCGTACGATCAATCCTGTGCATACGCCGGGCGACGGCGATACGTTGTTTGCAGTGGCCACCGGCGCGGTCACGACACGGGCGAACCACGGAGCGATTGGCGCGATCGCGGCGGATGTGCTCGCCGAAGCAGTGGTTCGAGCTGTGAAGCGAGCGCGCGGTATCCCGGGTTATCCGGCTTACAGCGACCTCAAAAACAAATAGGAAACGGGCTACACGGGGGGGTCAAACCGTCCATCTATGGCCGTCCATCCCGCGTCCGCGAAGAGTACCGCACCCGTCACATAGCTGCTCGCGGGAGATGCGAGAAAGACAACCGGGCCGGCCATCTCGTCCGCGCTGGCCCATCGCTTCAGCGCGTTCTTATTCGCATAGGCGTTATACCAATCGGGCTGGCTCTTGATCTGCTGGGTGAGCGGCGTTTCCACTATTCCGGGCGCAATGCAATTCACGCGCACTCCGCGGCCGCCTAGTTCCGCCGCCAGAGCGCGGGCCATCTGCACCAAGCCGGCTTTTGTTGCCGCATAGACTCCCTGTCCAGGTTCCACGGTGACGGAGCGAATGGACGAGAACAGGATGATGCTGCCGCTTCCCTGCTCGCTCATCACACGACCGACCGCCTGCGCGATCAGAAAGTTTCCCTTCAAGTTGACGCGCAGCACCTTATCGAACTCATCGCCGGTGTAATTCAGCAGCGGTTTGCGAACGTTGATTGCCGGGGTGCTGACCAGGACATCGAGCCGGCCATGCTTCTCCTGAATTTCGCTCACAACGCTTCGGACCTGGGCGTTGTCGGTAACGTTGAGTTCGAGCGCTTCGGCATGGCCTCCCTCCGCGCGGATTCCGGCAGCCGACTCTTCCGCACCCGCCGCATTCAGATCGGCGCAGAGAGCGAGGGCTCCGGCCGCTGCGAGGCCGCGCGCAGCCGAGCGCCCTATTCCAGAGGCGGCGCCGACGATGAGCGCAACTTTTCCATCGAGTCGAAACATTTTTTCGAATTCTTGCATGTTCTCAAGTGTAAGAAGAATCCGTCGCTTACGATTGGCATATGAGCGGCATCTCGAGAAGAGGCCTGTTGGGATCGGTTCCGGCGGCAGTGGCAGCGGCACAGCTGGAGACGCAGGAGAAGCGACCGAACATCGTGCTGATCATTTCGGATCAGTTTCGTGCGGACAATCTGGGCTGCATGGGCGCGAATCCCATGAACCTGACGCCGACTCTGGATGCGATGGCGAAGCGGGGCGTACTCTTTCGCGGAGCCATGGCAACCAACCCGGTGTGCGCGCCGGCTCGGGGGACTTTGTTCACCGGCCAATATCCGGAGAAGCACGGTGTGTGGCACAACGGCTTCGGGCTGAAGGCGGATGCTGTCACGCTTGCGACCACCCTGCGCAAAGCGGGATACACGGCGAACTATATCGGCAAGTGGCACCTGGGCGCTAACGAGAGCGCTCAGGGCGGAGCCGGCGCGGTGGCGCCTGAAAACCGGGGCGGATTCCTTGATTTTTGGGAAGGGGCGAATGCGATTGAGCGAACGTCGCATCCGTACGAGGGCGATATCTACGACGGCGACGGGAAGCCGATTCATTTCTCGGGAATCTACCGGACGGATTTCCTGACGCAGCGGGCCGTACGGTTCCTAAAAGAGAAGCGGACGAAAGCGCCATTTCTGCTGACGGTCTCTTATCTGGAAACGCATCATCAGAACGATATCGACAAGTTCGTTCCGCCGAAGAAGTACGAGAACAGCTTTCGGAATCCGTTTGTGCCGCAGGATTTGCGTCCGCTACCAGGGACATGGCCGAGCCAGCTAGCGGATTACTACGGGTGCGTGGCCGGGATCGACGACGCGGTGAAGACGTTGGTCGACACTTTGCGCGAACAGGGAATCGAGAAGAACACGATCGTCGTGTTTACCAGCGACCACGGATGCCATTTCAAGACGCGGAACGCGGAGTATAAGAGGAGTCCGCACGAGAGCTCGATTCATATTCCGCTGATTGTTTGCGGTCCGGGATTCAGTCAGGGCATGGAAGTGCCGGAGCTGGTGAGCCAGGTGGATCTGGCGCCTTCACTGCTGCAAGCGGTGGGAATCGCGCCTCCGGGCACCATGCAGGGGCGCAGCTTCCTGCCGCTGCTCCAACGGCGGACGGATGGATGGCGGAACGAGGTTTACATCCAGACGAGCGAGTTCATGACGGCGCGCGTGCTGAGGACTCCGCAATG
>JAOAPQ010000655.1 GCA_025462965.1 Bryobacterales bacterium | reverse complement strand
CTGACACTATTCGGAAGGTTATACGACTCCGCGCGAAACTGGAAAGTGTGACGTTCCATAAACCGAAAATCCTTTTGCAGCGCCAAATCCCAGTTATACCGACCGGGCGCGTTGATCACAAATGCTCCTGACGAGCCATAGGTGTAGCGGGCGGGGAGGGCGAAGGCGGCGATGTTGAACCATTGATCCACGGTCTTCGGGCCGTTATTCGGATCTATTCCTGTGGCGTCGGGCCGCTGGTAAGTCCGGCCCACGTTGGCACGATCCTGGTTGATTCTGGGGTTCAGCGGCGCGCCTGTCTGCGCGCGCGTAATTCCCTCACCCGACCACCCCCCTAGAATTGCATTCACGAACGGATTCCAGCTTGCGCCAAACCGCTTCCCTTTTCCGAACGGAAATTCATAGACGTAAGCCAGCTGAAAGATGTGACGGAGATCAATGCTGGCTCGCTCCCATTCCGCTCTCAGATTGTACGGATTCTGCACTGTAGCCTCGGCCAGCGAGGAGCTGTTGGTCATGGCTCGACCCCAGGTGTAGTTTCCGTTCAGTTGCAATCCATGTGCGAAGCGCTTGACGAGGTTCACCCGGAGAGAGTTGTACGTCGAACTAAACTTATTGGCCCCGCCATCCAGGTCGCCGAAATCGGGCAGCAGGCGGCGTGGTTGTATGTCGCCCGGGCCCGGGGTCAGTGCGGAGTTGATCGGATCATAGCCGACCTGCCTCTTGTTTGTGTTGCCGACATACCCGATATCTACTGTCATGTCTTCCATCAACTGGCGCTGGACAGTGAAGTTCCATTGCTCTGAGTATGGCGTGCGATTGTTGGGATTTTGCGGCCACCCGCCAATCGCGGCTGTATTGCTGAACGACGGGCCGGGGTCGGTAATGGAAAGATCCGGCAAAACCCCTTGGTTGGCCGAGAAATTCTGCTGAATGGTGTAGGGCCAGAACTTGCGCATGTCCTGTAACTCCTGCACAAAAGTCGAGTTATAGAAGATTCCGTATGCGGACCGGATCACAGTCTTGTTGTCGATTTGATATGCCAGTCCCACACGAGGGGCGAAATCCAGGCCGTTGTTCCGCATCAGGGCCTTCCCGTAACCTCCGGTGTGCGCCGGTTCGCCGGCTACTCCCGTCGCAGGGTCAACCTCCGGATTGGTGCCCGCCCAAAGCAACGTTCCGGAGTATTTTCCCGTCGCCGGATCACGGGTGATCACCAGATTGCCTAAGCGGTTGGTCTCTTCCACCGGGGCTGGGATGTACTCATAGCGCAGCCCTATATTGAGGGTTAACTTCTTGCTGACGCGCCAGTCCTCCTGCGCATAAAAAGACAGCGGATTGATGTTCGCATTCGTCGTCGTATTGCCCGTTCCTCGTCGGATCGCGCTGGGATATCCGAGCAGCAGGCTGGCGAAGCTGTCGCCGGAGTTTGGATTTGAGGCAAGATTCGTCAAGCTTGGGTCGAAGTCCGCATTGCCGTCCATCGGGTTAGTCGTATTTGTAAAGAAATGACGGCGGCTGTAGTTTGCCCCGAATTTCAGGGAGTGGCTGCCCAACACCTTTGAATAATTGGCGATGTACTGATAGATACGATCTCCTGTTATGCCGCCGCCGCTACTAGCGCCGAACTCGCCGCTCGCGGTGATGGCCGGTATCGGATTGTAAAGTACGTCCGGAATGAACATCTTAATCCCGGACTTCTGCAGGAACTCCTGGCGCTGAATCCGTGTGTTGATCGTCGGGCCCGGAATCGTGGGAACGTTGCGTCCGAACTTCACTTCAAGCACCGACGAAGGACTGAAGATGTGGTTCCACGAAGCCATCATATTATCGACATCGAAACGGCTGACGCCGTAGAGGTAAGGGTTTCCGCCGGGTTGCGTCTGGCCCACATGTTGACGGCTCCAGCGGAACGATACATTGTTTGTGACATTGAAGTTATGGTCTCCGCGAACGTTGAGTGCATCCCGATCGTTGGCAAAGCCCTGAGTGTTTACATAGTTGTTGATCGATCCCGACTGATTTGGCAGCGGAATCATCGTGTTCAACCAGAATGTCATCGCCGGGTTGATGCGGGTCTTCGGGATAATGTTGCCCGGAAATTGCTGACGAACTACGCTCCCGTCCGGCCCGAGTTGCCCAGTGAGCGGGTCATAAATCGGCTTCCCTAAAGCAGTGAAGTCTCCATCGCGCTGCGTCTGAAGTGGAAAGCTGCTGATGTTAGTTTGGCCGCGGCGCGCGCGGAACCCCTCCCAATTGAAAAACCAGAAGGTTTTGTCGCGTCCGTGATAGGTTTTCGGAATGATCACCGGTCCGCCCACGGCCACGCCGTACTGGTTTTGGCGGAACGGTACCTTGCCGGTGTTCTGTTTATTGGCAAAAAAGTCATTGGCGTCGAGCTTATCGTTCCGGAAATACTCGTACGCACTGCCATGCAGATCGCGGGTGCCTGATTTAATGACAATGTTCACGTTCGAGCCGGAAGAACGTCCGAACTCGGCCGAAGTATTATCCAAGACGCGGAACTCCTGAATCGCGTCCATCGAGGGCGACATACCCGGCGAGTTCATCATCATGAAGTTGTTGTCGACGCCGTCCAGCGTGAAGTTATTGTCCTGGCGGCGCTGTCCATTGACCGAGATCAATTGCGTGCCGGAGAACGTTCCCTGTGACTGGCTTCCGCCCTGGTCGCTGGTCCCGGGCATCAACAGGATCAGACGAGTATAGTTGCGGCCGTTCACAGGCAGTCTGGCTATTTCGGTGCCTGTTACGGTACCGCCTACACTCGCGTCCTGGGTTTGCAGAACACTGGCAGTCGCCTGCACTTCTACGCGGTCCGTGATGCCGCCGACGTCGAGTTTGAAGTCCACCTTCACGTTCGCGGCCGCGTCTACAACGACGTTCTGCTGTACCTCGGTTTTGAACCCGGCCGCCGAAACTGAAACCTCATAAGCGCCGGGAGCAAGAGGGAAAACCCGATACGAGCCGACTTCGTTCGCCTTTACTTCGCGAGCGACTCCAGTGGCTATATTCTTGATGGTCACGTCCGCGCCCGAGATGCGGCCGCCTGCCGGGTCGGTCACGTCGCCAACGATGGTCGCGTTGGTGGTTTGTCCTAGTACAACGGACGGCAGCAGGAAACACACTGCCAGCCAACAATTCAGCTTCGGCGAGGTCGACATGGAAATCCCTCCAACTGGTGAGGGATGTTATCACAGGGACAGCAATCCAGCAATACTGGATTTCCGAAAAAAAGGCAAAGTTTCTCGTTAACTTTCACGTTGAGGTAGATCTCTACGTCAGCTGCGCTAATGCGCGGCTCCGAGCTTTTCGT
Organism: Bryobacterales bacterium; assembly: GCA_025462965.1. Lineage (GTDB taxonomy): Bacteria > Acidobacteriota > Terriglobia > Bryobacterales > Bryobacteraceae > JALYXI01. The sequence continues at coordinate 2,265 of JAOAPQ010000655.1, read as the reverse complement.
ATACCGCGCGCGCCTGTGCGATCCGTTCGAGCGCCTCTCTTCTGTTCTCCTTCACGGGGAAATTTGCCTTCTCCTCCGCCCATCGCTGCAGATAGCCGAGTTGATCTAGGAACAGGCTTGCCGCCTCCGCCGCGGGCGCCGGCCGGCCGGGCATATCGAGATAAATCGGGGAGGAGTGCGCGAATACCGGCATCTTCCACCAGGTTGCGCCATACTCAAGCATTTTTCGACCGTGCGCACGCGCGGCGACCCAGCCGCCCCGCTCCACCTCGATCGCCTCGTCGATCACCGCCTCGAAGTGGTCGCCCGAAGGCCGAGCGGTACGGATCACTTTCCCGTCGTAAACAATTTCAAGCTGCTCGTACGGCTCGAGCGATTGCGCTCTTGCTTTCACCGTAACTTTCACCTTGTCTGCCGCCACGTGGATGGTGTCTCCCGGGCCTGCGCCGTTCACGCTGAATTCGAGTAGCGGGTAGTCGGTCGCGAAGGTGTGGCCTTTGCGAATCCCCTCGATCCAGGAGTCGTACGTCAGCGGCCCCTCAGTCTTCACGTAAGTGCGCGCGCTGCCCATCGGAGGATTGAGCGCCATCTTGTCGGAACCCGATGACATGGCCAGTTTGAACCCGCAATTCAGATATTGGTAATAGACGTCCACGGGCGCCATTGCATAAACTTTCGGTCCCCGCATCTTATAGACATCCACCAGGATCGGGTGATGCTGGAACGGGTTGCCGGTGGTAAGCAGGTCGATGGAATCGATTCTTCCCAGCGCAATATCGAGCGGTGCTTCAAGCGATGGATAGGGCCAGTGGGCCCACGTGACGAGCGCGCCCTGCGCATGGGCATCGTCGGCCGCGTCAATCATCATCGGCCAGTCGTAACCGCCGACCCCGCCTTCGCGCAGGCCCCCGACCGACACGGGCCAGACGATCGATTTAAGATTTTGGAAAATGAGGTGAGCCAGCAGACCATGGCGGAACTCTTCGCCCACTTGCACAAAATGATCCGCGTCGGAAACAGGCGATGGTTTGCCCGTGAAGTGTTCGACGTTCTCAAAGTTGCCGTCGCCCGGCCGCCCCGTCTTATAGCCGCTCTTGAGGAGTAACAGGCTGCAGACGCGCAGGCCTTCGCACTCCATCTCATAACGAACTCCGTTTGGATCGGGGAAGTGCATGTGCGTGTCTCCGGGGTACCAGCCGTGAGCCTCAAAATCGGCGTACTTGCGAAGCGGCAGTGTCACCGTCATGCGTTCGGGCTTTGCGACGTTCAACGGCTGGTCAATCGTCTGGTATTCATAGCCCTTGTTCGCATGGAACGTGTAATGTCCAACGGGAAGATCGATCTCGGCGCTATCGTAAACCAGCGCATGGACCTGCAGTGGCGTCTCATCGGCGTCCCCCAAGATCAGATCGTTAGAGTTGCGTCGCGTTTGGTCCGGCGTTTGCAAGTGGCCGAGCGGAGCGAAGTAATCTCCCGCCGCGTTTGTTACCCGGAGCCGCAGACCTGTCGGTTTACCCGTTTGGTCCCGGATCCGCATGGTCACGCGCGCGTACCCTGGCAGCGGCTGGCGCGTCGCGTAGTCGGCATAAGCCAGAAGGCCGCAAAATACAAAACCGATCAGAGCGCGCTTGCCGTGAACCATGTTGGCGAATTTTGTCACACATCCAACGAGTTCCGCAATTTCGGGCATTGACTTGTCGCGCATTGACGCTCTTGCAAACTTCAATTACACTTTCGATTGATTCAACCGAAGTACTTGCTGGCAACCTTCACGGGCGCGATCGCGGCTGTTTGTTTTGCGCAAGGCATCGCCACGCGCAACGTTACACCGGCGGCCAGGGTAGCGTCTTCGGGCCGGCCCTGGCCGGTAAACTTCGTCGACGTTGCGCAAGAGGCCGGACTTCGAATGCGCTTCACGTCCGGCAATGAGCAAAGCAAGAAATACATCATCGAGGCGAACGGTACGGGTGTTGCCTTTCTGGATTATGACCGGGACGGACGGCAGGACGTCTTCCTGGTGAACGGATCCCGCCTGGAAGGCTTCCCGCGGGACGCCGCTCCGACCAGTCACCTGTATCACAACGAGGGGAGTGGTCGTTTTCGCGACGTGACGACGGAGTCGGGCGCCGGCCGGTCGGGTTGGGGCAACGGGGTTTGCGTTGGCGATGTGAATAATGACGGCTTCGACGACCTTTACGTGACGTACTGGGGCAAGAACGCCCTGTTCCAAAATGACGGACACGGGAAGTTCGTGGATATTGCCGA
>JAOAPQ010000645.1 GCA_025462965.1 Bryobacterales bacterium | reverse complement strand
TCTAATCTGCCGCTCCAGTTTGGCGATCTTTTGGGCCGCATCGTTTTGTCCCGGCATATACACCATTTGATTACTGCCCAAATCGGAAGAGGTTACACCGAATCAGTCAGAACATCAGCTTCAACGCCAGTTGTCCAATGCGCGGATCACCGGCTCCGGTAATGGTTCCGAATCCGGCCGCAACCACCGAGACGTTCGGGTTGTTCAGATTCACCCGGTTCAGCACGTTGAAGAACTCGGCATGGAACTGCAGACGGTAACGCTCGCTGTGCAGCCCGATATTCTTCAGCAGGCCGAAATCAAGATTCTGAAGTCCCGGCCCGCGCATGAAGCCTTTGCCTACAGTGCCGAAGGCGCCCGCCGGCGGCACAGCGAAGGCGGAGATGTTCAGGTAGTCCCGGCACGGCGCCGTGGTACACGCTCCGGTCCCTCTTACCTGGTTACTCACCAGTTGCGCCCGCTCCGTGTTGATTCCGGTTTGCGCTGTATCCTGCCCTGCGAGGATAGTCAGCGGACCGCCGGATTGGGCGGTGAAGATGCCCGTCAACTCCCACGAACCCAACACCCCGCGCATATACGGGTTGGCGTTTGCCAGAGCAGGCGTGCTGTAAACATAGGAGAGCACGAAGCGTTGCTTGTGGTCGAAGTCGGTCGGGCCGTAATCGAACTGATGCCGCCCCGGCTGGAACCAGGGGAGGGGAGAATCGCTCTGCGACGAAATGCCCGCCACGCCCTGGCCGTAGGGCATGTCATCGAGCGCCTTCGACCACGTATAGTTCGCCAGCACGGTCAAGCCGCTCGTTAGCCGCCTTTGCGCAGTCAATTGCAGCGATTGATAGCTCGAATTGATATCCTGGCTCGCCTGGCCGACGCTCCCGTATCCCTGGAATATGCGGCGCGCGTCAGTGGAAAGCGTGCTGCCGGCCGCATAGACCGCCGGATTCAACTCGATTGTCTCCGTCAGGTGGCTCGAATGCGAGCCAACATAAGCTGCACGCGCCAACCACCCTCCCGCGAACTGATGCTCGATGGTGAAGTTCCAGTTGTAAATCAAAGGTGTCGCCATCGTCGAGTTGTTCGCGGGATCGTAGGTCACTACCAGCACCGGCGCGGGGAACGCGGCCGTTTTCGGCGGCGGATAACTCGATGGGAACGGATTCGCCACGCCCAGGTACGGATTGCTGAAAGTGCCAGCCGGCTGGCTCAGGCTCACCTGCGTGCTGAAGGGCGACACATCGACAAACCGGTTGTTCACGATGCCGATCTGCTGCGCGTCGTAGAACAGGCCGAAGCCGCCGCGGATACTGGTCTTGCCATCGCCTTTCACGTCGTAGGCGAAGCCCACGCGCGGCGAAAAGTTTGTGTAGGTGCCGTTCACGCCATACTTCGGAATCCCGGGGTCGCCCGGAAACAGGAGTCCCGGAGGCGCATTGACGAATTGTTGAGAACGGATGCCGGCATAGTAATTCTCCTTTCGGAACTGCTCCACTCTTCCACGGACCTCCTCCCACGGGAAGAAGGGTTCCCACCGCAACCCCAGATTCAATGTCAGGCGCTTGCTGACATGGAAGTCATCCTGAACATAAAGCCCCACCAGCTTGTCCCGGTTGTCCTTAAACTCCCCGGCTCCCTGCGAGAACGATGTGAGGTTGCCAAGCAGAAAGCTGGCCAGCGCGTTGTTCGTCACATTCGCTGAAAAGCCAAACTGGCCTGAAGCGAGAAACCCATTGCGCAGAATTACCTGACCGCGCGCCGCTGTTACGCCGAACGAGAGTGCGTGTTTGCCTTTGACCCAGCTCATGTCGTCAGAAAGGCTGTAATTGGTGCGCGCAAAAATGCTCGGCGGAAAATCGTTCGGATTGAAATACCCGGAAACGTTAATGCCGTCGAATGTCTTGGTCCCCGGCGGCTGATACAGCTTTAGTCCCAGATCGTTCACGTTGATGCTGCCAGGCGGCGGCCCGGCATCCGTATACACGCGCGACAGGCCCAGCCGGAAGTCATTCAGCAGATTCGGGGCGAAGATGTGGGTCTCGGTGAGCAGGGCGTTGTGCGAGTCGATTTGCGAGAAACTGACCGCGCTCAGATAGTTCGATTGGTTCAGAAACGGATTGTTGTTGAAGCGGTCGAAGAAATAACGCCCCGTTAACCGGTCCGCGGCCGAAAAGGAATGGTCGATGCGCACCAGGGACTCGTTAAAAGTTTGCGCCTGCGGGACAGAGTAGAAGACGCGCCCATTCCCCGCCGCCGAAGATACCGGCAAATATTTTGAAAACGCCAGCGCCGCCGGATCGAGCAAACTGGTGGGGATAATGTTTCCCGGGAAAGGCAGGCGCGTGGTCGGGTTGATGATGGTGATGGCCCGGCCTAACGGATTGTTCGGATTGGAAGCGCTCAATAGCGCGGAAAAATCTCCGTTCAGGTTGGCCGGAGTCGGCACCGTCGCACTCACTCCGTTCTGCAGATTGCGGACCTGCGTTCCCTGATACCCAACAAAGAAAAAGGTCTTGTTTCGGCCGTTGTACACATGCGGGATGGAAATGGGGCCGCCCAGCGTCCCGCCGTACTGGTTCCGCTTCAACTGGTCGCGCCTGCTCGCGAAAGAGTTGCGCGCGTTGAATACCGCGTTGCGCACAAATTCAAACGCATCACCGTGCAGTTCGTTGTTGCCGGATTTCGTCACGATATTGACTGAGGCGCCGGAGTTGCCGCCGTATTTGGCGGTGTAATCGCTGGTCTGCACGCTGAACTCCTGCAACGCGTCAGGAAACGGAAATGGCTGGTTAACGTTCGTGTAGACGTCGTTATTGCTCATGCCGTCGAGGTTGAACCCGGTCTGGTTGGCGCGCGAACCATTTGCCGAGACTGTGACCGCCGCCGGGAATGTCTTATACACTCCCTGATCGGAGTTGCCGGAAGGCGCCTGCACAGCGCCCGGCACCAGAAGTGCGAGCGTCGCTGCGTTGCGTCCGTTCAGCGGCAGATCGACGATTCGTTTCTGCTCCACCACCTGGCTCAAAGTGGAAGTGGACGTGTCGACTTGTGTGGGTTGGGCTTCCACGGATACCGTCGAACTGGCCTGGCCGACGGTGAGGCTGGCGTTCACCGTCAAGCTCTGATCGGCCAGCAACGTGACATTGTTCTGTTGGTATGGCGTGAAGCCGGCCGACTCAAAGCTCAGGCTGTATGAGGATGGCGGCAGCGAAGGGATGACATAATACCCTTCCGCGTTCG
>JAOAPQ010000632.1 GCA_025462965.1 Bryobacterales bacterium | reverse complement strand
AATAGATTAATGTTTCGTTTTGGCCAAGAGCGGAGCCCTAAATGATTCGATACCTGAAGAGCCAAAACCCATATCGTTCCGTCCCAATGCATGCCGAGTCAATGTACGGCAGCCGACCCGAGCGGCTCGATACCGAGGAGCTTCTTGAAGTTCGCACGAATCGCCTCGATCTTTCTTCGCCAGCGAGCGTGACCGCTGCGCCTTCCGCAGAACCGATCAAACGAGCAGCAGCGGCGGCGAAATAACGTCGCGAACGGTTCATCGCGCGGCAGACTAGCGTTGGAGGATCATTCGCGTACTGCTTCCCTGGGCGAAGGTCTCCGTCGTCAGGGAATGTCCTTCGCCGGTAACGGCGGCTTTGTTGCGGGTCATCTCCTTCCCGTTTCGCAGTAGCACGGCCTCAAAACTGGTTGCGCTGACGCTTAGAAGCTTGACGGTAACGCCTGGGCCCAAACCCGTAACCGGATACTCTTTTCCATCCGCATTCGCCGAGTAAGACCATCCATTGCCACCGACGGAAGTGAGTTTCATATTGAGATGATCGCCCTCGCGTTTCAGATGCCAGACAAGCGGACCATAGCGCCAGGGGCCATCGAGCGGGTTCGCGGCGAGAGCGGCGGAAACGAGGACAAGGAGGGAGACTACAATTTTGCGGAGCAAACTTAAGTATAGTGAGGGGGAAGGAATCCCGATGTCATCCACTCGACGCCATTTTCTGAAAGCTGCTGCAGTTACTCCCGGCTTGCTCGCCGCGGCGCAGGCTCCGAAATCGCCGAACGACAGGGTCCAGGTCGCCTTGATCGGCGCCGGCGGTCAGGGGATCGGCGACGCGCATTCTTCTGTCGCCCAGCCCGGCGTGAAACTGGTCGCGGTGGCCGATTGTTACGACGGCCGACTGACCAGTGCGAAGGAAGTCTTCGGCAATGACGTGTTCACGACGCGCGACTACCGCGAGATTCTGGCGCGGCGCGACGTGGACGCGGTCATCATCGGCACGCCCGATCACTGGCATTCCATTATTGCGATCGATGCGATGAACGCGGGCAAGGACGTGTACTGCGAGAAGCCGATGGTGCAGCACGTGGAGGACGGCAAGCCGGTGATCGCGGCGAAGGAGAAGACCGGGCAGATCATGCAGGTGGGCAGCCAGCGCGTGAGCTCCGTGGTCTATCAGAAAGCCAAGGATTTGTTGAAGGCCGGCGCGATCGGCGAATTCAATATGGTGGAAGCGTGGTGGGATCGCAATTCGGCGATCGGCGCATGGCAGTATTCCATTCCACCGGATGCCTCGACCACGACGTGCGATTGGGATCGCTTCCAGGGGCGAGCGAAACATGTGGCCTGGGATCCGAAGCGGTTCTTCCGGTGGCGCAACTACCAGGACTATGGCACCGGCGTTGCGGGCGACCTGTTCGTCCATCTTTTTTCGGGCATGCACTTCGTCACCGGAGCAATTGGACCCAGCCGCGTCTACGCGACGGGCGGCCTGCGGTACTGGAAGGACGGCCGCGACGTTCCGGATCTGCTGCTGGGGGTTTACGATTACGACGCGACCGATCAGCACCCGGCGTTCAATCTGGCCTTGCGGGTGAACTTCGAAGATGGCTCGGGCGAGACATCGGGGTTCCGGTTCATCGGATCGGAAGGCATCCTGACTATCGGGACCGGCGTTACGGTTACCAAGCACCCGGGACCGACGGAGCCGGGTTATACCATCGATACGTTTCCGAAGGCGACGCAGGAAGAGTTCATGCGCGAGTACCGGAAGCAATATCCACGAACGAACGCGAACGCCGACAGCATGCGTCCCGACGTGGAAGAAAAGTATCTTCCACCGCACGGATACAGCGACCATCTGGACCATCACCGCAACTTCATCAGCGCCGTACGCAGCCGCAAACCGGTGGTGGAAGATCCGACGTTCGGCTTCCGCGCGGCCGGTCCGGCGCTACTTTCGAATATCAGTTACTTCGAGAAGCGGATGTGTAAGTGGGATCCGAAGACGATGACACTGCTGGGTTAGTACAAACAAAAGAAACCGGCGGGCCTGGAGCCAGGCTAGCCGGTTTCATTGACCTCTGGTCATGGGATATTACCGTCGCGCAATCAGATCCACTGAACCCATTGGCGATCCGACCAGCTTGGCCGTTTCGCGCGCTTCCTTTTCGCGCTTCGGCATAGGCAGTGTCGAGCCGGTCCCTACCGGGTTCCAGATCGCGGCGAGGAAATACTGGTCGCCGTAACGGTGGAACGTCAGACGGGGCTTACCCGTGTTGGTTTCAGGAGCCACGCCTGCCGGAATAAAGATCGAGTGCCTCGTGGTGGCGTTGCTCAACATCTGCACTGTTGAACTCGAGTTAGTCCCGACGAGGTAATGACCGGGCTGCTGGGTGGTTCCGGCAACCTCGAAGGGGAACGGAACATCGACGGTCATCTTGTAACTTTGAGCATAGAGTCCGGTCCCGAACACGCATACGGAGCCGAGCGTCAGAAACATTTTGATTGTGAGCGATTTCATTGCCTTAGTCTCCTTTTTTGATTTCTCCGATGTGTTTCACCGGGGACGCGGTGATAAATGCATTTGGCGACCCGAATCGCGGACGAACATTAACTTATAGATAAGAAAGAGTTTTGGCGCGGCGGTATGACAAGTGCGTGCGTTTTTTTGAATCAAAAAGCGGAATCGGTATCCGAAAGGTGAATAAGTCGAGCTGTATAGAGGGTTACAGCACGTCCGCGAAGCCGCGCTTCATATATCGGAAGAACAGTCCGCCGATAAAGAAGGCAGCGACCGAGAAAACCGCCGCGACCGCGAGATTGGG
>JAOAPQ010000075.1 GCA_025462965.1 Bryobacterales bacterium | reverse complement strand
GCCTGATCGCCGGCGGCGACGCCAACAGTTCCAGTGTCCGGCACGGTATCGAATACTTGCTCGAAACCCAGCGCGAAAATGGCGAATGGGATGAAAAACTCGCCACGGGAACCGGTTTCCCGAAGGTGTTCTATCTGAATTACCACGGCTATCGAAATTACTTCCCGCTGCTGGCGCTGTCGGCCTACAGCAAGACCAAACTCCAGGAGCGTGCATGAAATTTCCCCTCTCGACTACGGCGATGCTGGCCGCGTACGTAACCAAGAACAAGCGCAATCCACCGGCAGCTTGGCAAAAGGACGCGTCGCAGCACAATGACGCGTCGTCGAACCCGTTCCGTATCTTCCAGGAGCGCCAGGCAGCGGCGGACCGCAAGCCTCATCCCATGATCAAGAAGCGCTTCCCGATCGTGCTGATGCTCGAACCGCTGCATGCGTGCAACCTGACCTGCACCGGCTGCGGACGAATTCGTGAATACGAATCCACGATCACGGAACGCATCCCGCTCGAAGAATGTCTGGCGGCCGTGGACGAGTGCGGCGCGCCCATGGTCTCCATCTGCGGCGGCGAGCCGATGATGTACCCCCAGATCGGCCCGTTGGTGAGCGAGATTCTGAAACGCGGCAAGAACATCTACCTTTGCACTAACGGGATGTTCATCAAGAAGCGCCTGCACGAATTCAAGCCCGACAAGAAGTTCTACTTCAATGTCCATCTGGACGGCATGGAGAAGAATCACGATATCGCCGTTGAACGCGAAGGCGTTTTTAAGGACGCAATCGAAGGCATCAAGGCGGCGAAGGCGGCTGGTTTCCAGGTCTGCACGAACACGACGGTCTATAACGAGACCGACATGAACGAGGTCGAAGAATTGTTCGATTACCTCAAGACGCTCGGCGTGGATATGCATCAGATCTCGCCTGCGTATGGGTACTCCGCGGTGAACAATCGCGAGATCTTCATGACCAAGGACGATATCCGCGTTAAATTCCAGGGTTTCGGCGAGCGGTTCAAGCGTTTTCCGATCAACCAGACGCCGATGTACATGGAGTATCTGGAAGGCAAGCGCGACCTGCCCTGCACCGCATGGGGCACGCCTACTTACAACATCAAGGGCTGGAAAGGCCCGTGCTACGTCATCTCGGACGCGCATTACAAGACGTTCGAAGAATTCATGACGCAGACCGGATGGGAAAACTACGGTCCCGGCAACGGCGATCCCCGTTGCGAGCATTGCATGATGCACTCCGGCTTTGAACCGACGGTAGCGCTGGGCGTAGACGCAACCTTAGGCGACACTCTGAAGACCCTGAGCTGGGTGCTGCGCTAAGCTTCGCGCCTGGCAGCTGCCTCCATTCAGCAGTGCCGCACGGCTCTTCTTTTCTCGCCGCATGACCACGCTTGTCACCGGTGCTTCCGGCTTCCTCGGCTGGCACATTGCCCGCGTCCTTCAAGAGCGCGGCCGCAACGTTCGCGCACTCATCCGCCCGAATAGCAAGATCGTGGGGCTCGACCTGGAAACCGTGACTGGGGACCTGCGCGATGACGAATCTCTCCATCGCGCCGCGGCCGGCTGCAGCGTGGTCTATCACGCCGCCGCCGATTACCGCCTCTGGGCGAAAGACTCCGGCGAGCTCTACCGCAGCAACGTCGATGGCACGCGCAACCTGATTGTGGCCGCCAAACGCGCCGGGGTCTCGCGCTTCATCTACACCAGTACCGTCGGCTGCATCCATCCTCCGGACGAAACCCGGCCGGTGTCTCTGGAAGACATGAGCGGCGCATATAAACGCTCGAAGTTTCTGGCCGAACAGGTTGCTCTGGACGAACGCGAGCTGCCCATCGTGATCGTCAATCCGACCGCTCCCATCGGCGACCATGATGTGAAACCCACCCCCACCGGCCGCATCATCCTCGATTTCCTGAAAGGCGACATGCCGGCCTACATCGATACGGGCCTGAACCTTGTAGATGTCCGCGACGTAGCGCTCGGACACGTGTTAGCAGAAGAGAAGGGCCAGCACGGGGAACGATATATCCTGGGCTGCGAAAATCTTACGCTACAGCAGATTCTCTCCAGGCTGGCCGCACTTACCGGCAAGCCCGCGCCCCGGGTGAGACTGCCCTATGCCGTCGCGTACGCCGCCGGTGTGGTTTCGACAGCCTGGGCGCACGTATCCGGTACGCCGCCCCGGGCCCCTTTGGACGCCGTGAAAATGGCGAGGAAAAAGATGTTCGTCTCGCATCTAAAAGCCGAGAGGGAGCTGGGTTTTTCTCCGGCCCCCGTGGATGCGGCGCTCTCGCGGGCGATCGATTGGTTCCGGGCGAATGGATATTGCTGACATCCTGTTCATCGCGTCCGACCCGCGCGAGTTCACCGGAACCATGCGGTTCTGGCGGGACGTGCGACCGATCGCCTTGCCCGTGCAATGGGCGCGCGAAGGCTTGCGAAAAGGCAAGCGCGTGCTGGCCCTGGCGAACGGGGCGGGAGCCGGACGGGCGCGTATGGCCGCCAACGCGGCTCGTGGACGCGTTGTTTGCAACATTGGTTTTTGCGGTGCACTCGACCCGGCGCTGCGCGTCGGTGATATCGTAGTGCCGGGCGTGGCCCCGGTAACCACGTCGCCGTTTACCGCCGGAGGGCTGATCTGTAGCGATCGGGTCGTGGCGACAGTGGAACAGAAGCGCGCGCTGAGGGCTCAGGGAGGTACCGCGGTGGACATGGAATCCGCGGGACTTCCCGGTGCGTACTTCGTGAAGAGCGTGAGCGATCTTGCTGATGAGAGTTTCGATAACGATTTCAACGCGGCCCTGCTGCCCGACGGCCGTTTTAGCGTGGCGCGTCTGATCGGCACGGCGCTGCAGAAACCGTTCGTGCGGTTTCCGGAATTGGTGCGTCTACGCCAAAGGACACAGATCGCCTCGGAAAAGCTAGGGGAGTTTATTGACACCTGTGAGTTCTGAAATACCGGAAGTCATGCGGGCGGCCGTGTACCGCGGTCAAAGCCGCGTCGTCGTGGAAGATATCCCGACTCCGGAAATCGGTCCCGGTGAATTGCTGATCCGCGTGGAGGCGTGCGGTGTCTGCCATACCGACCTGAAGAAAGTGGAGTATGACCTGCTCGCGCCGCCGCGCGTTTACGGTCATGAAACCGCCGGGACGGTGGTCCGGGCCGGAGCGGGAGTGACGCAGTATACACCGGGCGATCGCATCATCGTCTTCCACCATATCCCCTGTAGGGAGTGTTTTTATTGCAAGCGCATGTTGTACGCGCAATGTCCGGTTTACAAGCGCGTCGGGGTCACGGCGGGCTTCGAACCGGCAGGCGGCGGCTTTTCGCAATATGTCCGCGTCATGGACTGGATCGTGAGTGCGGGCGTCGAACGGATTCCGGACGGCATTCCCTTTGAACAGGCATCTTTTGTCGAACCGCTCAACACCTGTCTGAAGGCCGTCGTTCAATCGGGAGCGGGACCCGGTGATGTGGTTCTCGTGATCGGCCAAGGCCCTATCGGACTGTTGTTTACCATGTTGCTGGCCGATCGCGGATGCCATGTAGTGGCGACCGACACGATCACCCGCCGCCGGGCGCTCTCACGGGAATGCGGCGCGGCGCAATCGCTCGACCCCCGCTCCTCCAATGTCGTCGCCGAACTGAAGCGCGTTACGAGCGGACGCGGCGCCGACCTCGTGTTCGTCGCGACCGCGGCGAGAGGTTTGGTCGAACAGGCGGTTCTCTGCTCCCGTCCCGGCGCGAAAATCTGCCTGTTCGCGCAGACGTCCGACCAGGAACGAATCGAACTATCCGGCGCGAGCATCTGTGTCGGTGAGCGAGTGCTGTACGGCTCCTACAGCGCGTCGGTTGACCTGCAGAAGGAGTCGGCCCGGCTGGTGTTCGGGGGCAGGCTCCCGATCTCCAAGCTCATATCCCATCGCGTGCCGCTTGCTAGGATTAAGGAGGCTTTCGATCTTGCGACGCATCCGACTGATGAATCGCTGAAGATTATCGTGGAATGCAACAAGGAATGATGGCAGCCGTGCTCTACGGCAAGGAGCACGTGGAAGTGGAACTCGTCGCGATGCCCGAGCTCGGCCCGGGAGACGCCTTGGTGCGTGTGCGCGCGGCGCTCACGTGCGGCACGGACGTAAAGACGTTCCGGCGCGGCTACCACGCCATGATGCTCAAGCCGCCCATCGTCTTCGGGCATGAGCTGGCCGGCGATGTAGTGGCTGGGCCGCTGACGGGCAAGCGCGTGGTCGCGGCGAATTCCGCTCCTTGCGGCCTCTGCTCGCAATGCAGGCGCGGACGGCCAAACCTCTGCGAAGACCTCCTTTTCAACAACGGAGCGTACGCGGAGTATATCCGCATCCCCGCCCGGATCCTCGAGAAGAATACGCATGTCATTCCCGATGGCATCAGCTACAGCGATGCCGCGCTCACTGAGCCGCTGGCCTGCGTGGTCAAGGGCCTGGACGATTCCGGCGTCTCCGCGGGCGATACGGTCGCCGTGATCGGATTGGGGCCGATCGGCATGATGTTCGTGATTCTCTGCAAACTGCGCGGCGCGCGCGTCATCGCCGTCGGCCGCCGGGAAGCGCAGATCGCGCGTGCGAAACAGCTTGGCGCCGATGAAGGCGTGATCGGCGAGGCCGTCCAGGGCGTTCTCGCGCTCACGGCCGGCGAAGGCGTCGATGTCGCGATTGAAGCGGTAGGCAAGCCGGAGACGTGGCAGGCCGCGGTAGCCATGCTGCGCCGTGGCGGCACGGTGAATTTCTTCGGCGGTCCGCCCAAAGGCACCACCGTTGCCATCGATACCAACCTGCTTCATTATTCCGAGCTGACCTGCAAAGCAAGCTTCCACCATACTCCCGACGCGATCCGCCGGGCTTTCGAGATCATCTGCGCCGGCCACGTGACCGCACACGATTTCGTCAACGGCGAGGAGCCTCTGGCCAACCTGCCCGGCGTGATGCAGCACCTGATGTTACAGAACGGCGCGCTGAAGATGGCGATCCTTCCGTGAATCTTGCGCCCGTCGAGTTCCTCAAGTCCCCGACCCGCGCATGGACGCACGCGGAATCCGAAGCGTACACGCGCCGGCTCGCGACCCGCCACTACGAAAACTTTCACGTAGTCAGCTTCCTGCTGCCGAAAAGGCTGCACCAGGATTTCTATAACGTCTATTCCTACTGCCGGTGGGCCGACGATCTGGGCGACGAAATCGGTGATACAGAGGAAAGCCTGCGCCTGCTCGAATGGTGGCGGGAATCGCTCCAACAGATGTATGGAGGTCATGCCGACCACCCCGTCTTCATCGCCTTACGCGGCACCGTGGAACGGCATTCCATCCCGGAAAAACCGTTTGCCGATCTGATCCGCGCTTTCATCCACGACCAGACCGTTACACGCTATCGCAACTGGGACGAAGTGCTCGATTATTGTCGCTATTCGGCCAATCCGGTCGGGCGCCTGGTTCTTTATTTGTGCGGGTATTCGGACCCCGAGCGGCAAAGATTATCGGATGCGACCTGCACGGGGTTGCAGCTCGCCAATTTCTGGCAGGATGTGACTATAGATCTCGGCAAAGACCGCGTGTATCTGCCGCTCGATCTGCTCGCCCGGCACGATTACACGGTTGACGATCTTTTCGCGCGGCGCATGAAACCGGGTTTTCGCCCATTAATGAAGGAAGCCGTCGCCAAGGCGCGCGGGTTTTTTCTGGAAGGCCTGCCTCTCGCGAACATGGTGGACCGCCGGCTCTCGCTCGATCTTGAATTGTTCAGCCGTGGGGGTCTGCGCATCCTCGATAAGATCGCGCGGCTGGATTACGATGTCCTCTCCCAACGCCCGAAGATTTCGAAGGCAGAGCGCGTCGCCATCCTTGTGGGCGTTATGCTGCGCAAGGCGACGAAAAGGGCCGCGTGACCGAACTCGAACAATCGTACTCCTGGTGTCGGGATGTCGCGCGAAAACGAGCGAAAAACTTTTACTATTCCTTCATTCTGCTTTCGCGCGAGCAGAAGAACGCGATGTGCGCCATCTACGCGTTCATGCGGTATTGCGACGACCTGAGCGATGAAGCCGGCGCCACCCGCGCGGCGATCGAGCAGTGGCGAGCCGCGCTAACGGAAGCGCTGGCCGGCAGGTTCGACGGCCATGAAATGTGGCCGGCATTTTCCGATTCCGTTACGAAGTTCAAGATACCGCACGAGTATTTTTACGCCATGATCGAAGGCGTGATGAGTGACCTGGAACCGCGGCGCGCCAGCACATTCGCTGAATTGTACGGGTATTGCTACAAAGTCGCATCGGTGGTGGGACTTACCATCATTCACATTTTCGGGTTCGATAACCCCAAAGCCCTTGAACTTGCTGAGAAGTGCGGTATCGCTTTCCAATTGACGAATATTCTGAGGGACGTTCGGGAGGACGCAGTTGCCGGGCGCCAGTATCTTCCAGAAGAAGACTTGGAACGCTTCGGAGTCGGCGCGGAGGATTTTCTGAATGGGAACCATTCGGAAGGATTTGTGCGCCTGATGGCGTTCGAGGCTGCCCGCGCTCGCAGTTACTATGATGCCTCCTGGCCGCTGGTGCAGTTAGTTCATGCGCGCAGCCGTTCCTCTTTATGGGCGCTCATTACCATTTATTCGCGTCTGCTGGACCGCATACGTAAGTCGAATTATGACGTCCTGTCACGGCGTATTTCCCTTCCCAATTGGGAAAAAGGCCTGATTGTGATGCGGGCTGTCATACGGTAAGTGGACTTAGTCACATTAAACCTGCTTCATCGTGAAACCATAAAGCGGCCAAGCTTGTTAAGAGTAGTGGAGGCTTGTTTGCTTAGAGCAAAAAAGGTGCATATGAAGACAATACCGGTAATCGCTTTTGGATCGATCGCTGCGCTCGCGATGGCGAACACGCCTGCCCGGCCGGAAATTGGAGCCCTTCCTCTTAGTTTCGAGCCGAACCGCGGGCAAGCCGAGCCGTCCGCGCGGTTTCTGGCGCGAGGCGCCGGCTATTATTTGACGGTGAATTCTACGGGATCCCACGTGGTTCTGCGCAGAGGGGATAAAGCGGCCGAAGTCAAGACACGCCTGGTTGGGGCGAATCGGGCTTCCGACTTGAGCCCGATCGATCCGCTGCCCGGCAAGTCGGCGTGGTTTCGCGGCAAAGATCCTTCGAAGTGGATCACTGGCATACCGACTTATGCACGAGTAAAAGCGGCTTCCGTTTACCCCGGTATCGACCTTGTTTACTATGGCAATCAGTCGCGCCTGGAGTATGACTTTGTAATCGCGCCGGGAGCCGATCCGGGACGGATCCGGATGGCGTTCGACGACGTTTCGGGCTTGAAAACGGACGCTTCCGGTAACCTGATCGTGTCGAGCACGGCGGGCGAACTCCGCCAGGATAAGCCGATTGTCTACCAGACAATCGCGGGCGTGCGCCGCCCCGTGGACGGTTCCTTCTCGATCACCGGACGTACCGTCTCCTTTCGAGTTGGTGCGTACGATCGCAGCGCAACGCTTGTGATCGATCCGGTTCTGGTCTACTCCAGCTTTCTGGGAGGAACTGACACCGATGAAGGCCACGCGGTCGCGACGGATGGCGCCTCGACCATGTACGTGACGGGCGTTACTTATTCCACGCCCGCGGGGGACGGCGATGTTCTGCTGCGCAGGATCAGCGCGGATGGAACCGCTTTCCTCTACATTGCCGATCTCGGCGGTTCGGACAACGACATTGGAAATGGCCTCGCCGTCGATGTCAACGGATACGCCTACGTGGGAGGCCGCACCTTTTCGACTGACTTCCCGACAGCGGGTGCAAATGTATTTCAAAATCAGAACAACGATCAGGGCTACTCCGCTTTTGTGCTGCGTCTCGATCCGGCCGGCCGGAACCTGATTTACTCGACTTATGTCGGCGGCAGCAATGACGATCGGGGTTTCGCGTTGGCGATTGATAATCAGGGCAACGCGTATCTGACTGGCGCGGCGTCTTCTTCGGATTTTCCGGTCAGCCAGGGAGCGTATCAATCTACACTGGCCGGTAATTACGATTGCTTCGTTTTCAAGATAGATAACCAGGGAAATGCTATCTACTCAACATTCATCGGCGGCGGTTCGGATGACGAAGCTTTTGGAATCGCCGTGGATAACAACGGCAACGCCTATATCACCGGCGAAACCAATTCAGACAGCTACCCGCAGGCCAATCCACCCTTCCAGCATTCCCGGCATGGAGGTTACGACGCGTTCATCACTGAGTTGAACTCGAACGGTTCGGGTCTTATTTTCTCCACGTTCGCGGGCGGCGGGGCCGACGACACGGGTAATGCGATTGCCCTCGATAGCGCGGGCAGCATATATGTGGTGG
The DNA here is from genome assembly GCA_025462965.1 of Bryobacterales bacterium. Classification (GTDB taxonomy): domain Bacteria; phylum Acidobacteriota; class Terriglobia; order Bryobacterales; family Bryobacteraceae; genus JALYXI01. Next base: position 3,041 of record JAOAPQ010000075.1, on the reverse strand, counting down.
GCACCACCAGCTCGAGCGACTTCCCGGGAACCGGCGGCAGCTTCCAATCCGGCTATCAAGGCGGCGCATCCGATGCCTTCGTTTTGAAGTACTTTGCGAACGGTTCGAACATTGCATGGGCGAGCTATCTGGGCACTCATGGAACGGATGAAGGCAATGGTGTCGCGATCGATCCCAACGGCAATATCTACATTGCGGGCGATACGAACTCGGACCAGTTCCCCGTGACCGGCGATGCGATCCAGGGCGGACGGCGCGGCGGCTTCGACGCGACGCTTTCCGTCATGGATACGAGCGGTACGACGCTTTACTTCTCCACGTTCTTCGGAGGAAGCGGCGATGACAGCTTCTTCGCCATTGCGCTTGACCCTTACTACAACGTCTATTTGACGGGCGTCACGTCCTCAGGCGATCTCACCGTAGGTCCCGCGAACGTAGTCCAGCCGCAGCCGGGCGGTGGAAGCTCCGACGCGCTACTGGTGAAGATCGATGTCTCGAGATCGAGCATTCCAGGGACGAGTTTCGCTACCGGGCTTCCGGAGACGGCATCGGCGAACCCGGCATCGGCGAACCCGCCATCGGCGACGACAAGCGCGTTTCACCGTGGCATGGTGGCCCCGCAAGTGGCCGGGCGCTTCGGCTCGAAGGCTGTTCGCCGCGGCGGCGCAATGGCTTCGCCCGACGCTGTTGCTACCCAGAATCAGGGCCGCAGCAGCATGAAGCCGGATCGCTAGAGCACATTCGCGCATGGGCCCGTGGCAACATGGGTCCATCGCAAGTTTAGCGTGACAGCCGTCCCACGATAACCTGTTCCACCGCGCTCCACAGTTCCGGATCGTCTTCCATTTTCAGGTGCGTGCCGAAAACCATGCGGCGTGCCCAGTTCTCGGATGATAGGTCTACCTTCTTGTCACGGTAGTGATACTCATAGTTGCCAATGATCTCGGTATGTTTCGGGTCTTCGGCGCGGATGAGCGCCTCGCCTCTCAGTGGCCAACCTTCACGCTGAAAGAAATTGACTGCGGCAGTCACGTTGGAAGGTATCAGGGAACGCCGGCCGACAGTATCGATCTGGACAGTCAGGGCGACGGGAATGTGAACGGCCTGGAGTTGGTGTGCGAGCTTCGCCACTGCCGCTCCGCCAAAGCTCTGGCCGTAGAGGATTAGCGCGGGGGATTCGTTCGATTCGCGCGACCACCACGTTTGGATCAGGGTCATCGCAGGTGAAAGATGGTGGTTCGCAAAGGTTTCAACCGCGACATTCGGGATATGCCGGTCGCGGAGATGGAGAGCCAGCTTACGTACGCCGCGCCCGGGTTCGTCGGCATGTTGCCAGCCGCCGAGCACACCGATGATCAGCGTGTTGCCTGAGAGGAGCGTCGGGAATAGAAGAACGAGTACAAACGGACGCATTTGTACGGTAGTCTACACCTACCGCCAGATGGTTGCCCGGCCTACCGGCTAGTCCTCGGGAAGTTGAAGGATCTCTTCGTCGGCGTCGTACTCAAAGAGCTTCGCGTACCGCCCCCAATCGACAGCGGTTGCGAACTGGCGCTGCGCTTCTTTAGACGAATAGAACTCGTCGAGGATGTCAAGGAAGAGATCGGCCTTTACCTTGCCGTTGTTCTTCCCGCGGAGAGCTTCGACGATGGTCTGAATGATGGGGACGCGCCGCAGCAACTGCTCGCGAAAGATTTCCTTGCTGCGGTCCTGCGACGCTTGCGCGAACTCCGCGCCAATGTTGGTGACCATCACATCGCCGTGGGCAACTTCAGCCAAGCCCAGCATCACGGCGGCATCGACGATGGGTAGCAGGTCGTCGACCTCGAGACGGAGGCGTTCGGCCAGTTGCGGGAGGTCGTCGCGGCCGCCGTGATCGACGATCATTTCGAGCAGGCCGCTGATCCCTCCGGCCCGTGCGTGCGGCAAAGAGGGAAAGCGTGGCTCTTCGCCGGGGACCTGTTTAATCACGGCTTCCGGGTTGGTCATGATCGTGTAAATGTGATCGACCAGGTGTTTGAAGCGGCCGGACTTGGTGTCGCGCGGGCGCGGGAGATCGACCATGAGTTCTCCGCGAACCCGGCCCGGGTTGGCGGCCAGGACGATCACGCGGTCCGAGAGCGTGACGGCTTCCTCGATATTGTGCGTGACGAGCAGAATGCTTTTCGCCGGAAAGCGCCCGGCCTCCCATAGCTCGCTGATTTCACCGCGAAGGTTTTCCGCGGTGAGAACGTCGAGCGCGCTGAAGGGCTCATCCATCATCAGTACTTCCGGATGCATGACGAAGGCGCGCGCGAAACCAACCCGCTGCCGCATGCCGCCGGAGAGTTCACGCGGATAAGCGTTTTCAAAACCCTCGAGGCCGACCATACGGAGCGCCTTGATAGCCTCGGCTTCGGATTCTTCCTTCGCAACGCCCCGCGCGGTCAGGCCAAGCTCCGCGTTCTCCTGAACGGTAAGCCACGGCAGCAGCGCGAAGCTCTGGAATACCATGGCGACGTTCGGATTCGGCCCGGTGAGCGGAGCGTCATCCGCAAGCACGCGGCCTTCGGTGGGCGCGATGAGGCCGGCCAGTATGCGCAGCAGCGTGCTCTTGCCGCAACCGCTTCGGCCGAGGAGCGCTACGACTTCGCCGGCCCGGACGTTAACGCTCACGTTCTCGAGAACGGTGTAGTGGTCCGACCCATCCGGCAGGAGGAAGCTTTTGGTTACGTGCTCGGCGACAAGTAGAGAGGTCATGACAGACGGTATTTCGCTTCAGCCACTTCGTACAGCCTACGCCACAAGAACCGGTTCACGCCGACGACGAACAGGCTCATGAGCCCGACGCCGAGCACGATGCGGGGCCAATCACCGGCGGAAGTGGCCTGGGCGATGTAGGCTCCGAGGCCTTTCGCGGTGAGAGTGGTGTTCCCCCACGAGACAAGTTCGGAGACTATGCTGGCATTCCAGGCGCCGCCGGAGGCGGTAATGGCTCCGGTGACCCAGGCGCTGAAAATGCCGGGGCCGATGAGCGCACGCCATTTGCGCCAGCCGTGAAG
>JAOAPQ010000623.1 GCA_025462965.1 Bryobacterales bacterium | reverse complement strand
CATTGCTGCACGTACGGCATCGCGGAGTTCGGATCCACCGCTCTGATGCGCGTAAGACCGAGATTGATGTTCGCGGGGTCGAGAAGGCCGTTGGGAAATCCATTCTGGAGCAGGAACGCCGGCGCGGCTGAAGTCCCGACGAGGGTGGTCTGGCGGAGGTAGGGCGGGTTCAAGGACACCTGGTTCTCACTTCCGTTTCGCTGGAGGAGGAGATAGTAAATACCGTAACCGCCACGAACCACGGTCTTGTCGTTGAGCGACCAGGCAAGCCCGATTCGCGGCGCGAAATTCTTCGTGTTGACCTTGACGAGAGAGCGGTCTTCCAGCGAGCCGTCCTTGGCGTACACGAGAGATCCGGATCCGGACGCAACGAAGTTAGCCTGGTGATTCTTGGCTTCCGTGACCGGCGGGGCGAACTCGTAGCGCAGTCCCAGGTTGAGCGTGATCCTGGGGGTCAGCTTCCAATCGTCCTGAACAAATCCGGAAGCCATCCACAGGCGCTGATCGACGAAGTAGACGTTGTTCAGCGTCCCCTGGCGAACGTAGCCGGTGAGCGTGTCGGCATACGAGTTGCCGGTATACTGGCCGCTGAACTCAAGCGTGCCACGGGTCGAGGCCTCGTCCTGATAGATGTTTCTCATCGGAAGGCGCATATCGATGCCGAACTTCAATGAGTGCGCGCCACGGTTCCAGGACACGTTATCGACATACTGCCACTGCTGCGGAACCTGCTGCTTGGGGAGAAAATCCGGCGATCCGATGAACGTGTAGTTGTCAATCGTCGTCAGCGAAACGCCGCCGGCGACCGCCGGATTGTCCGGCACGCCGGGAACATAATCGGACGCTTTGTTCAGGCCGAACGGCTGCTGTTGGTCATAGGCAAAATTCCGGACAAAGCCAAGACGGAAATCGTTCACCAGGCGCGGTCCGAACACATGGGTCCAACCGATGACGGCGCTATACGCTTTCAAGGTCGAGTTGCCCCAGGAGGAGGTGCTGGTGCCGTCGGCGATGCCGCCGAAATAGCCCGGGATGTCGCGTGTCCGATTGGAGGATGTGAAGCGGCCGAATACGAGGTCCTTCGCGCTCGCGCTCCAGTCGACCCGGGCGTCATAACTGTCCATGTCGTCGATCAGGGCGCCTGTCCGCGCGAAATTATTCACATTGCCGGGCTGGTTGGCAAGCGGGAACAGGTTCATCAGTTTCTTGCCGTACGGGTCAATTTGTGACGCCGGAATCATGTTGTTTGGATAAGGCTGGCCCGTGGTGGGGTCTTTGATGGTCGGGTACGAGATGCCGTTGGCCGCGGCGGCCGCCGGGCTGAAGTCGCCGTTGCGCTCGTTCGCCAGAGGCACCGTGGAGATGCGCGTAATTCCGCGGCGGATCCGCGTTCCTTCATAGTTGAAGAACCCGAACAGCTTGTTCTTGATGATGGGAGCGCCCACGTTGCCGCCAAACTGATTCTGCACGTTCGCGGGTTTTGACAGGCCCGATTTGTTCGAGAAGAAGTCGTTGGCGTCGAACACGCGGTTGCGAAGATACTCGAACAGCAAGGCGTGCGGTTGATTCGAGCCGCCCTTGGTCGTGACATCGACGACCGCGCCGGGGCTGCGGCCATACTCCGCCGTGTACGGACTGCTGATGAGTTTGAACTCAGCGATGACATCCACCGAGGGACGAGCCGCCTGCGTGCTCAGCTCCTGAACGTTCTCGGAGAATGTGTTGTTGTCGATGCCGTCCAGAATAAAGTTGTTCTGCAGGGAATCGATACCGTGAATATTGAAGCTGCCGGTCCGGCCCGAAGCCGTGCCGCCGCTCTGCTCGGTATAGCGCTGGGCCTGCACACCGGGCGCGAGGCGGATCAGGTCGTCCCAATTCCGCGCGAACAGCGGCGTTGACACGATCGTCTGATTCTCGATGACGGTTCCGATGGAGGCATCGTCGCGCGCCACCATTGGCGGTGTGTCCTGGACTGCCACGGTCGCGCTCGCTCCGGCCATTGTTAATTGAAAATCCACCCGGGCTTTGGCCGAGGGGTCGAGCATCATCGTTTGACGCGCCACGTTGAAGCCCGTCCCTTCGGCGGAGATTTCATAGGGACCGACGGGCAAACTGGAGAATGCATAACGTCCGGCCTCGTCGGTCGTGGTCGATCGCGAGATGCCGGTCGCCTGATTGGTCGCGGTGATTTTCGCGCGTGGAACGGTGGCTTGCGATGGGTCTGCCACGATCCCGGACAGTGATGCCACGCCTGCCTGTGAGAAGAGCTGGAGCGTTGTCAAGCACAGACACAACGCCAGCATGCCGAATTTTCGAAGAGTGTAAGTCATTATGTTATTGAGGAGTGAAAAGGATTAAATACGTGCCAGAGACATGTTAGCGAACCAATATGAATATTCCGTTTCACAAAGCTTTGCGGCAATCTTCCACTGCAAACAAACCCCTTATCGCCCCACCCCCCGAAACCTCACCCTGGCGCCGTGCATAATAACGTCGTAGTAGGACAGGCCATCGTCTTCTGTGGCCTGTCGCTCTCACGCTCTAAACCAGCGTGGGACGGGCCATCGTTTTCTGTGGCCTGTCGCTCTCACACTTGCAATCCAACGGAACGACCCCGGCCATCTCGATGATAAAAAAGCAACTCCGGCAAAAAAGCAATTCCGTCGAAACCGGCCAAAACCAGAGGGAAACCTGCCCAAACCAGAGTGGTACCCGAAAAACCCGCAGAACCCAACGGCATTGCGCTGTACCCGGGGATCATATAACTTAAGCGTGTCGATCATGGCCACCTCTACCCTTTCTCCGAAGCCGGTTCAGTGGCGGCCCACGCCGCTCCACTGGTTCGCGCTAGCCCTGCTGACCATTTCCGTCGGCATCAATTACCTGGACCGCGGGAACCTCTCGGTGGCGCTCAGCAGTATCGAGCGGGAGGTGCACCTCTCGAAGGATCAGCTTGGACTCTTAGGAACAGCCTTCTTCGTCACGTACTCGCTTCTGCAAATCGTCGCGGGGAAGCTGATCGACCGGTTCAACGTGAACTGGGTATACGCGGCCGGATTTTTCCTGTGGTCCGGTGTGACCGCGCTCACGGGTTTCGCGCGCGACGTACATGTCCTCGGCTTCACGCTGGACGCCTTCGCCGTGCTTTTCATTCTGCGCATGCTGCTGGGATGCGGCGAATCGGTGGCGTACCCGGCGTATGCGAAAATCCTGGCGGGCAGTTTCCCGGAACGCCTGCGCGGGACGGCAAACGCGGCAATCGATGTGGGCTCGAAGATCGGCCCCGCGATCGGGATCATGCTCGGTATCGAGCTGGTGCAGCGCCTGAGCTGGCGCGGCATGTTCATCGCGATCGGCGTGGTGAGCATGGTGTGGCTGCTGCCGTGGTGCCTGGTGGCGGGACGGCTGACGCTTCGGCAGGATCTCTCGCCCATGCCCGCGCCATCCTATCGCGAGATCATGTCGAAGCGCCCCTTTTGGGGGACCGTACTCGGACTTTTCGGCGGGAATTACACCTGGTACTTCTTCCTGACGTGGTTGCCTTACTACTTCGAGCACGAGCGCCACTACACTCACGACCGGTTGGCCTTCTTCAGCTCTCTGCCGTTTTGGGGTGTAGGCCTTTCGGCGATGACGGCGGGCCTTGTCTCGGATGCGCTGATCCGCAGCGGACGCCAGCCGCTTCGTGTCCGGCAGGGAACCGTTTGCCTGGGACTGCTCGGGTGCTGCGGCTTCATGCTTCCCGCGGTGCTGATCCAGAATGAAGCTCTGTCGCTTTCGTTTTTGATGGTGGCCTGTCTGCTGCTGGGCCTTTGGTCTTCCAATCACTGGGCGTTGACGCAGACCCTTTCGGGCGCACGGGCGGCCGGGAAATGGACGGGGCTCCAGAACTGCATGGGGAACTTCGCCGGTGTTGCCGCGCCGTGGATCACGGGTTCGATCCTGGGCGCGACCCACCAGTTCTTCTTTGCTTTCGCGGTTTCGTGCATCATTCTGCTGCTGAGCACGGTCGGGTACTGGTTTATTGTCGGAAAGTGCAGCTCGATCGAATGGTCAACGCAGGAGACACCTGTTCCGGTTTCCGGCCAGCCGCAAGTCCGCTGACATCTACGAAGCCGGTATAATAGGGGCTCCCGGAGCCGGTAATTCCCACGCATGATTCCGAACCTGAGAGCCGCGTTCATCCTATCCCTGATCGCGTGCGCAACAGTCTCGTCGGCCGCCGATTCAGCGCCCGGCGAAGATGCCTTTGCCAAATCAGTCCAACCCTTCCTGGCTACGAACTGCTACCTCTGTCATAACAGCAAAACGAAAACGGCGGATCTGAACCTCACGGCTTTTGGCACGGCGTCGTCCGTGGCCAAGCAGCCGGAATTATGGGAAAAGGTCGAAACCAAGCTGCGCGACGGCACGATGCCGCCCAAAGGCCTTCCACGCCCCAGGCAATCCGATGTGGACGCGGTCGCTAAGTGGATCGCTGATGAACTTTCACGCGCTGAGCGCGCCGCCAAACCGGACCCCGGGCGGGTAACCGCGCGGCGTCTGAACCGCGCGGAGTACAACAACACCGTGCGCGACCTGCTCGGGGTTGATTTCCGTCCGGCGGACGACTTTCCGCAAGACGATTCCGGCTACGGCTTCGATAACATCGCCGATGTCCTCTCGCTCTCGCCGGTTCTGCTCGAAAAATACTTGAAGGCGGCCGAGTCCGTCGTACATGCCGCCGTGTTCGGACCGGAGGCGCTCAAGCCGACGGTGCTGCGCTCTCAACCACCCGGGCACGAGTTTCCCCTGCGCAGCACCGCGCTGACCGATTACGACGTGACCGGCCTCTCCCTGCCGAGCGCGCTGCACGCTAACATGCGCTTTCCTGCTGACGGCGAATACTTGATTCGCGCGGCTCTCGAAGGGCGGCGGCCGAACGGATCCGAGCCGCTTCACATTGGAATCTGGCTGGATGGCAAGCAGGTGCATATCATCGATATCGACGCTCCGAGCGATGGCCAGAGCA
>JAOAPQ010000621.1 GCA_025462965.1 Bryobacterales bacterium | reverse complement strand
GGCCTGCTGTTTACAAGGTTATCTATTCCGGCGGATCGCTTCCGACGGTTAAGGGAGGGGAGGACCTCAGGCTTCAGATCAATGCGGCAAACCTGACTCTTTGGCACAAAAAAGAGGGCATCGTTGTAATCCCAGCCAACGCGATCACCGACCTCAGTTACGGCCAGGAAGTTCACCGTCGCGTCGGTACCGCGATTGGTTTGGCGGTGGTCTCGTTCGGCATCGGGGCTATGATGCTGCTCGCGAAGTCCAAGAAGCACTACATAGGAATGACGTGGGATGACGAAGGGAAGAAGGGCGGAGTCGCGCTTCAAGCGGACAAGAACGAATATCGGGGACTGATTGTGGCAATGGAAGGCATTACCGGAAAGAAAGCAGTCAACACGGACCAGCCAAAGTGACAAAGACCCAAGCCTTATCAGATCTTTCCTCAATTCGCTAACCCAAGCCATCGCATTGGCCAGCAGGATCTGTATGGCGGCACCGAGCAGTGTGAACTTTCGATAGAATGGAGTGGCGAAAAAGGAGGCGTCCATGTCGAGGCACGCCGCTTGGCTTCTCTTGCTAGTTTCCACGCCAGGATTCGCTCAAAGCGCTTCCGGTAATGCTGCTGCCGAGGCTCTAAAACGCAACATGGAGTCGATGAACTTCTTGAATCTGTCCCGGGCGAATCGCCCGCAAGCCTTCGTCGCGGCGAACCGTCCACCAAAGGTCTGCTCAGTTCCACTCCTCAACGTGAAGCCGAACGCAGTTACGGAGAGGATGCCGGCACTGAAACCACCGGCTAGCGCCGTGGAGGCATCGCCTGGAATGGAAGCACGGCTACCGGCTCCGGCCTGCGCACCGCGCTATAATACGGTTTCAAGAAGGTAGAAAAATGAACAAGTACGTCAAGTTCTCGGCGCTCGTGGTTGTTGTCATTGGAACGCTGATCTGGCTCGCGTCGGCCAATATTCAGGACTCCTCAACGTACTACAAGACGATCTCCGAACTGAACCAGATGCCCGCAAAGGCCAAGGAGCAGCGTCTGCGGGTAGGCGGGGACGTCGAAAAGGGATCGATTACGCGGAAAGCCGACGTAGTGGAGTTCAACCTTCAGCAGGAAAATATGCATCTTCGCGTCTCGTACGACGGCCGCGATCCGCTGCCGGACACCTTCCGCGACGGCGCGCAGGCTCTTGCCGATGGGCGCATGGGGCCTGACGGCGTGTTCCACGCTCACAAAATCCAGGCGAAGTGCTCATCGAAGTACGCGGCGAAACCGGGTGAAGCCCCGGCTGGTTTGAAAGCCGTGCCTCCGGTCCGCAAAACCATTTAACGAAACGGGAATCAACGAATATGGAAAACGTCGGCGCGCTTGCGGTCTTGCTCGCGTTCTGCATCGCCATTTACGCGATCGTGGCTTCGGTGGTCGGCAAACTTAAGGGCCGGCCTTTTCTGATCCTCAGCGCCCGGCGGGCGGTATACGCCGTGAGCTTTTTGGTAACCGTGGCATCGGGCATTCTGGTCTATGCGCTGATGACCAGCGATTTTCGTTTCGCCTACGTGGCGGGTCACAGCAATCGCGACATGCCCGCGATCTACAAGTTCACGGCATGGTGGGGCGGGCAGGAAGGGTCGCTGCTGTTCTGGAGCTGGCTGCTATCCACCTATAGCGCCGTTGTGGTTTTCCAGAACCGCCGCAAGCTGCGCGAGATTGTTCCTTACGTAATCGCCGTTCTTTCCTTCGTTCAGGTATTCTTCCTGACCCTGAACGCGTTTATCGTGAGTCCGTTCCAGATGCTCGCCGTCGACAAGGTGGTCACGTCGGTCGCGGACGGCCTCGGCTTGAACCCGCAGCTTCAGTACTACGCGATGGCGATTCATCCGCCGATGCTATATCTCGGGTTCATCGGCTTCTCGGTACCGTTCGCCTTCGCCATTGCTTCGCTGATTACGAAACAGCCGGGCGATGCTTGGATTCACACGACACGGCGCTGGTCGATCGTCGCCTGGCTGTTCCAGAGCTGCGGCATTATGCTCGGGTCGGCGTGGGCTTTCGACGCCCTTGGCTGGGGCGGATACTGGATGTGGGATCCGGTGGAGAACTGCTCGCTGTTACCTTGGCTCGCGATGACTGCCTTCCTCCACTCCGTCATGATGCAGGAAAAGAAGGGCATGATGAAGGTTTGGAATATCGTGCTGGTGGCTAGCGCGTTTTTCCTGGCCTGCTTCGGCACGTTCCTCACTCGTTCGGGCGTGGTGAGTTCGGTGCATGCCTTCGCGGAATCGCCGATCGGGAAGTATTTCATCGGCTTCCTGGCCATCGGGATTTCCGGAACCGTTTATCTGATCCTCGACCGGCTGGAATACCTGAAGAGCGAAAGCGAACTGGAGAGCGTGGTTTCACGGGAATCGAGCTTCCTCTTCAACAACCTGCTGCTGCTTGCGAGCTGCTTCGCGGTGCTTTGGGGAACGCTGTTCCCGGTGATTTCGCAAGCCGTGACCAACGAGAAGATCAGCCTGGACGCGCCTTGGTTTAACCGGCTCATGATCCCGATCGGCCTTGGGCTGCTGTTCCTCACGGGCGTGGGGCCGCTCTTCGCGTGGCGGCGGACTTCCGTGGAAAGCCTGCGGCGGAACTTTATGATCCCCGGATTGCTGGCCTGCCTGCTGGCAGTGGGGCTCTTCGCGGCCGGCATACGGAATTACTGGGCCATCGTATCGTTCGGATTCTGCCTGTTCGTAGCCGCGACGATCATGTCCGAGTTCTTCAAAGGAGCGCATGCGATCGGCCAGAAGAACCAGATGAACTTCGCGCGCGCGGTGGTGGAGCTGACGCATCGGAACACGCGCCGCTACGGCGGATACTTGGTACACATGGGAATCGTGCTGATGTTTGTGGGTTGGACGGGCACGGCTTTCAATAAGAACACTACCGCCGAGGTGAATGTGGGCAACAGTTTCTCGCTCGGGCCGTACACCATGAAGGTCGCGGACCTCAACCAGGGCGACAACCAGAATTACAAATGGGAAAGCGCCATACTCGAGGTGACCAAGAACGGCAGCCCGATCGGCACCCTGGAGCCCGAGCGGCGGTTCTACAAAGCGAGCCAGCAGCCGTTGGGGCACGTCGCTCTACGGAACCGGCTGGATGACGACCTTTACATTAACTTCGCAAGCGGCGAAGGCCGCACGGTGACGCTGCAAGCTTACATCTTCCCGCTGGTTTCGTGGATCTGGATCGGGACGCTGATATTGGTTTTTGGGACACTAATTGCGCTGGTGCCGAGTAAGGTCGCGCGGCAGTATGCGCGTACGCAAGTAGTAGGATTGGCTGAAAAACATGTTCCGGTGGAAAACTAGTCTCCTCGTCGGGCTGCTGGCGGTCGCGGCGCTGGCGCAGACTCCGCAGATCGAAAGCGAAGAAGTGGATCGCGTCGGCGCGCACATTGCGTGCCAGTGCGGGTCGTGCAAGGAATCCGTGCGCTGCCCGATGTCAAAGCATGGCTGCGGCTTCTGCGGCCCCGCGAAGGCGCGCATTTTCAAGATGCAAAAGGCCGGCATGTCCGACCAGGCCATCATTGACGTCTATAAGAAGGAGTTTGGCGACAAGATCTATATGGCCGATCCGAGCCCTTTCTTCTGGATCGTGCCCGCTTTGGTGATCATGCTGGGTTTGGGCGCCATCTACCTGTTTGTGCGGCGCTATTCACAGCGGCCGCGCGTGCTAGCTTCGCTACCGGCGGATCCTTCCTTCGACCGTTATCGCGAACAGATCGAACGCGAAACGGCCAGGCTCGAATAATCGAATGGTGATCGCAATCGCTTCGCTGCTGTCGTTTGTTGTTATTGGCTTTCTGTTATTCATCCGCCCGAAAGATCTTCCGCCTGTGGAGCCGCTCTCGCCCTTTCGGCATCTGGATGAGCGCAAGGCTTCCATCTACGAAAACCTGCGCGATCTCCAATTTGAATACCGGCTCGGCAAGATGTCGGATGAGGACTATCAGAGGTCGAAGACGGATCTGCAGAAAGAGCTCGCGAAGGTGCTGGAGGAAGTGGAACGCGTGGCCCGGCAGCAACCCGAGCCCGTGCTCGTGAAAGCGAAGCCCGGTCCCGCCGGCAGTCTTGCTGCCGGTGCTTTTGTCTGCCCGCACTGCAAAGCTAAGTTCCCTCAATCTTTGAAATTTTGCGGCGAGTGCGGAAAGCCGATGAAAGCCCGAGCATGAAGCACCTCCTCTTAACCCTCTTCGCCGCCATCGCCGCGTGGGCCGCGCCCATCGATGGCGTGGTCATGAACGGCACCACCGGCAAGCCGCAGGTGAACGCCACCGTAACGCTCTATCGCGTGGGGCAGAACGGGCCGGAATCCATCCAATCGGTGAAGACGGATGCCGAAGGCAAGTTCATGCTCACGCAGGACATTCAAGGCCCGCGGCTGCTGCAAGCCGCTTACGACGGTGTCACGTATAACCACATGGTGCCGCCCGGCACGCCTTCGAGCGGCATCATGATCGCGGTGTACAAGTCAATCGACAAGCCTGGCGGAGCGCGCGTGGATCAGCACATGCTGTTGCTCGAGCCGACGAGCGATAACCGGATGGCCGTAAGCGAAGGCTACATCTGGGAGAACAACGGCAAGACGACGTTCAACGACCCCGAGCACGGGACGCTGCGGTTCTATTTGCCCGCGGTCGCGCAGGGCCAGGTGGTTGTGAATGTGGTCGCGCCGCAAGGCATGCCGATCCGGCGCGCGCCCGACAAGACAGAAACACCCGACGTGTACAAGATCGATTTCCCGATCAAGCCGGGCCAGTCGCAAGTCCAGATCAGCTATTCCGTTCCTTTCACGAGCCCGGGCGAGTTCGATAGCAAAGTTTTCTACCAGGGCGGACCCACTCGCGTTATCGTGCCTCAGGGCGTCACGGTCCAGGGTACGGGCCTTAAGGACATGGGCACGGGCCCGATGAGCGCGAAGATCTACAGCACGGATTCCCCGGATATCAAGGTGCAGCTGACCGGCACCGGTACGTTGAAGCAGGACACTGCCGATGCGGGCGGAGCCGGTCAGGGCGGGGGCGGTGGACAGATCGCTCAGATCATGCCGAAGTTGTATCTGAGCGGCGATCCGAATGGCGGGTTTCCGGGCGCGTTCAATTCGGTGAAGTGGATCGTTCTGACGGCGTTCGCTATCCTCGGTCTCGGTTTTGCGCTGTTGTACCGGGCATCGCCCGTGGAAGAAGCTAAGGCGACCGGTGACCGCGGTCGCCGTTAGCGGCGTGTGGAAGTACTTCGGGGACTTTCCAGCGCTCCGCGACATTTCTCTGGAAGTTCCGGCGGGATCCTGCCTTGCGCTTCTTGGGCGCAACGGGGCGGGCAAGACCACGCTTCTGCGGATTCTAGCCGGGTTTTCGAAACCCGCGAAAGGCACGGTCACGCTCCAGGGCCACGAGCCTCGCGCGGTCCCGGCACGGCGTCAAATCGGATACATCGGGCATGGAATCTCCGTTTGGGATGAGCTTTCGGCCACGGAAAATCTGCGCCTGTTCGCGAGCCTTTACGACGTCGACCCCGCTCGCATTCCCCGCTGGCTGGAGCGCGTCGGGCTGGGGCGCGTGCAGGATGGCCTGGTCCGTGAATTTTCGCGCGGGATGCGGCAGCGGCTCGCCATTGCCCGGGCCTTTCTGCACGATCCGAACCTATTGCTGCTGGATGAACCGTTCACGTCGCTCGACGACCGCGCCATCGCGCTGCTGCAAAGTGTACTGCGCGAAGCGCGCGAGCGGGGCGCGGCAGTGGTAATGTCCACGCACCAATTGCGCGAGGCGCTCGAACTGGCTTCGGATGTGGCGCTGCTGCAAAAGGGCAAGTTGGCGCATGCGGGTCCTCGCACGGCGGAGATGGTGGCTGACCCGGCCTGGCTTTACCGGCAGCACGGCGAGGCATGAGGCATCTGCGTCATGCCATGACGATTGCGGGCAAGGACCTTCGATCGGAGTTCCGCGGCAAGGAAGGCATCAACGCGGCTTTTTCCTTTTCGCTCGTGATGCTGTTGATCTTCAGCTTTGCGTTCGATCCCACGGCGCCCGAAACGCGCTCGATTGCGGGCGGGTTGCTCTGGATCGTCTTTACGTTCGCGGGCGCATTGATTTTGAATCGATCTTTCGCGCGGGATGTGCCGAACGATTGCCTGGATGCGCTGATCGCGTCGCCGGTGGAAGGATGGTCGCTGTTCCTGGGCAAGGCGACCGCGAGCTTCTTGCTCTTGATTGGAATCGAAACGGTGTGCCTGCCGGTGTTCGCGGTTTTCTATGATATCTCGCTCGTGCCGGTGTTGGGCCAGTTGGCGTTGGTGATGGTCCTGGGCACTTGGGCGCTGACCGTAGTCGGCACGGCTTTCGGCGCGCTAACCGTGAACGTGCGGCTCCGCGAAATCATGCTGCCGATGCTGCTCTATCCTGTGATGATTCCCGCGCTGGTCGCGGCTATGGAGATCACGGCTCATCTGTTCGATAGTGGATTCACAGCCGTGGATGGGAACTGGCTGCGGTATCTCGTCGGGTTCGACGTGATCTATACGGCGCTTGCGGTCGCGCTTATTGATTTGGTGCTCGTGGCCTAACGGGTTTGGCAATCGCGGTCGTTGATCAATTGTTGAAGCGCCTCCAGGCGGCGCCGCGTTTCCTGCTCCCGGTTAGAAATCCAGGCGAGATAACCGAACACCAGCCCCCAACCGATAGTAAAGGCTGCGAACAGCCAGGGTAGATTCTCAGACATAGATTAGATGTGCGCTCCTCCAGCCAGTTCGTGCGCGCTGCGGCTTAAGGCCTCGATCATTCGCTCCGACCGCGCCAGGCGGCGGCGCACACGGATCACGCACCACCAAAGCAAGATCAGTGCAATGAATGCCGCAAGCCATGTCCATAGCATGTCCGGCGCGATGCCCGAGCCTGGGCCGCCGCCGAGCACAGGCGATGGATGTTGGGTGCGGAACAGGCGGTTGGACATGTAGACCAGCGGCACGTCCGCCATACCGAAAATACAAATCACCGCGCAGATGGTGGCTCGCTGCTCGGGCGCTACAGCCCTCCGTACAATCACATAAGCCAGATAAATCAGAATCAGCAGGAACGATGATGTGAGCCGCGCGTCCCAAGTCCACCAGATCCCCCACACGCGCTTACCCCAAATCGATCCCATAATGATGTTCATAGCTTCGAACACCACGATCGATTCGTTCGCTGCAAGCGCCAGGTCGTCATACTTCGCATCGCGCGTCTTTAAATACAGGATGCTCGAGACTCCGCCCACGGCGACCGCCACGAAGGAGACGAACGCGGCGGAGACATGGAAGTAAAAGATCCGCTGGATGATCCCCATGCTGGCTTCCGTGGAAACCCACATGAAGACCATATACAACGCAACGAGCATCGACACGGACGCTAGGGCAAGCAGCCAAAGCGGCAAAGCGGGCGAGTCGTCGATTGTCCGATTCATCGAAATCCGATTATATCCCGCCGGTTCCAGGCCGGTGTCGCCGCGGTGTTATAGTCTTGTCGGATACCCTGTGAATCGACGAAAACTTCTCCAACTCGCCATGAGCGCCGGCGCGGTCAGCATCGCCCCCCGCGCCATACAAGCTGCGCGCGGCACGCCCGCTCCCAAAATCAAAGACATTAGCGTCATCGAATCCCAGCCCGCCGGCGTGCGCCTCACGGTCGTGAAAATCACGACCGATCAGGACGGCCTCTACGGCTACGGCTGCGGGACGTTCACGCAGCGCGCGGATCTGGTGCGCCCGGCCGTCGAGAAGTACCTGAAGCCGTTTCTCCTCGGCAAGACGACCGACCGTATCGAAGATATCTGGCAGTCCTGCTATGACAGTTCCTACTGGAAGAACGGTCCGGTGCTGAACAGCGCGATCAGCGGAGTGGACCAGGCGCTGTGGGATATCAAAGGCCGCCAGGCCGGATTGCCGGTTTACGATCTGGTGGGCGGTAAGACGCGCGAAGCGGCGGACTGCTACGGCCACGCCGATGGCGCAGAGAATGCCCAGGTAATCGACGCAATCAAAGGCTGGCAGGCGCGGGGCTTCCGGCACGTGCGTGCGCAAATCGGCGTGCCTGGGATGGCTGCGTACGGCACGGGCGCCGGCGGGACCACGATGCAGGGATTGCGTCCGGGACCGGTCTTCGAACCGGCCTATTACACGCGGCGCGTGATCAAGATGTTCGAAGCCGTGCGCGATTCGCTGGGCTTTGAGATTGAACTGCTGCACGATGCGCATGAACGCGTGACACCGAATCAGGCGGTGCAGTTCGCGAAGGATCTGGAGAAGTTCAAGCTGTTTTTTCTGGAGGACGTGCTCTCGCCCGAGGACATCGCGTACTTCCGCCAGATCCGGCAGCAGTGCGCGACACCGCTCGCGATGGGCGAACTGTTCAATAGCCCCCACGAATGGACGCCGCTGATGTCGGAGCGGCTTATCGATTACATCCGCGTGCACGTGTCGCAGGCGGGCGGTTTTACGCCGGCTCGCAAGATCGCAATTCTTGGCGAAACGTTCGGCGTTCGTACCGCGTGGCATGGACCAGGCGATGTATCGCCCGTCGGACACGCCGCCAACGTGACTCTCGACCTGGTGAGCACGAACTTCGGCGTCCAGGAATACTCGCCGTTTTCGGAGAAGGTGCAGGAAGTGTTTCACGGCTGCCCCGTGATGAAGGACGGCTATCTTTATGCGAATGACGCTCCCGGCTGGGGTATTGAAGTGGATGAGAAGGCGGCGGCCAAGTATCCCTTTGGGTCGAACGAACGCGGCGAGCGACAGAGACTGAACGGCGGCTGGGGCGAAGTGCGGAAGCGCGACGGACAGGTGATTAAGCAGTAAGCGCCCCCGCCTTCGGTGTCGTTAGCGGTTGATGCTGCCGTGAGGATCGATTACGAACTTTTTGGCGGCGCCCTGGTCAAACTCTTTGTAACCCTCGGGGGCATCGTCCAGAGAAATAAGCGTGACGTTCACTGCCTTGGCGGGATGTATTTTGTCGTGGAGAATCGCCTCCATTAGCAGCCGGTGATATCTCATTACGGGGCACTGTCCTGTGTAAAAGAACTGCGCCTTAACCCAGGCGAGCCCTATATGAAGGCGCAGTATCCCGTTCTGGGCATCCTTGTCCGGTGCGCCGGGTACTTGGGTCAGATAGAGTCCCGGGATGCCAATGCCGCCAGGCGCCCGGGTCACCGCCATAAGTGAGTTGAGTAAGTCGGCCGGATCTTCTTCTTTGGAACGTGCACCGTGGCCGTGCGCTTCAAAGCCCACGCAGTCAACAGCACAGTCAACATACGGCGTCCCCAGGATGGATTCGATCCTTGCGGAAAGGTCTTCCGTTCTCGACACGTCGATTGTTTCGCAACCAAACGCCTTAGCCAATTTGAGCCGCTCCGGATTTATGTCGCCTACAATCACGGCGGCGGCTCCCAGCAGCTGGGATGAAACCGCGCAGCACAACCCGACTGGCCCCGCACCGGCAATATAGACAGTCGAGCCCGTTGTGACACCCGCGGTGAAGGCGCCATGATAGCCCGTCGGAAGAATGTCAGATAGCAGGGTTAAGTCGCGGATCTTGTCCAGTGCCTGGGCTTTGTGCGGAAACTTCAGTAAGTTGAAATCCGCATACGGGACCATTAGGTACTCGGCCTGGCCGCCTTTCCACCCGCCCATACCAACATAGCCGTACGCTCCCCCGATGCCGGCCGGATTGGTGTTTAAGCAGATATGGGTGTTGCGTTCTTTACAGTTGCGACAGCGGCCGCAAGCTATATTGAACGGCACCGAGACCAGGTCGCCGATCTTGATGTACTCCACATCCGGCCCGACCTCGATCACCTCGCCGGTGTTCTCATGGCCCAATACCACTCCAGGGGCCGCCGCGGTACGGCCCCGGTACATATGCTGGTCGCTTCCACAAATGTTAGTGGTGATTAGTTTAACGATCACTCCGTGATTACACGGTCTGCCGTCAGGAGCGATAAGTTTCGGATAGTCGATGCTCTGCACCTCTACTTTCCGGGGTCCCATGTACACCACGCCACGATTGCTTGCCATACTTTCTCTTTCCGGTTGGTTAATTAGTTTATGAAGAGGGTGCCTTCACCAGCGGCAGCCACGGCGCGGGTTGAAGAGTCCCGGGATTAGTTACAGCATCTCCGCTTCCAAGTGGGCTTCCGCTTTGCCGTGAACGAGCCCGGCCAACTTCAACCGGGTTAGGTGTAAGAGTGTCGTCGATGAGTCGACGAGAACCGCCTATGGGTGGATCTGGGCTGGTCTGCCGCATTGCCGGCGTGCATGGGCGATCCTTAATCATGATATGGCACGATATCGCGGACCCCAACGACTCGGAGCTTGACCGCCTGGCGGCTGAATATCACATTCATCCGCTGCACGTGGAGGACTGCCGCAACCGTCACCAGCGGGCCAAACTGGAGGAGAACGGCGGCTACATCTTTACGGTCCTCAAGCCTGTGCAAGTGAAGGAAGACGACGATCTGGATTTCCACGATCTGGATGTTTTCCTGGGAAGTGACTGGGTGATTACGGTCCAGGAAGGGATGCAGGACGCGGTCAGCAAAATACTGCAACCGATTCATGCCATGGAGTCGCGCCTTCGTCCCGATCAGGTGTTCTATCGAATCTGCGACGGTATCGTAGATTC
>JAOAPQ010000599.1 GCA_025462965.1 Bryobacterales bacterium | reverse complement strand
AGTATAAGAGCCGGAACGACCAGCTCAATCAGTTGGATGGCGATCAGGCGCGCATGGATATCGGACGGGAAGATCTGAAAGTGTATCTGAAAGGTGCGGAGGACGAAGCCGCGATTTCGAAGAAATCACCAAAGGGTTCGGCTATGCGACCGACCTGCACGTTCAGAACTTTCTGGAATGCGTGCGCACGCGGAAAACTCCCACCGCGCCCATGCGCGTCGCTTTACAAGCGGCTCTGGTAGTTCAGATGGCGAATATGTCTCTGAAACAAGGCCGCCGCCTCCGCTGGAATGCCGCCTCGCAAAAGGTCGAAACTTAGCAATGAACATCGGTGGAGCGCCCGCCGCCCTGCTCGCTGCACTCCTGGTTCCGGCGTTCGCTGTTTTGCCAGAACACGCCGCCAGCCCCGCGGCAGCTGGTGGAAGACGGGCAGAAAGCATACACAGAGCGTTGTGCCGGCTGCCATGGAGCGGACGCAGAGGGCTCTGATCGCGCACCGAAGCTCGGGGGAAGCCGCAGGCTGCGCTCCCGGACCGTGAAGCAATTGAGAGCCGTGATTCACGACGGTATCCCCTCATCCGGCATGCCATCGTTCAATCTCGCGCCGCGGGAGTTGGACTCACTCGCCGCGTTCGTCCACACGCTCAATACTGCGGCCGCGGAGACACTCACGATTGGGACGCAACGGAACCACCCGTCCTGGTGGATACGGAATACCAGGGAGCGCCGCGCAGGCTTTTGCTGCATGCCGATCGTAACGGCTTCTTCTACGTGCTCGACCGGACGAACGGAAAGGTGCTTCTGACGAGTCAATTCATCCGTCGGCTCACCTGGGCCGACGGGATCGGCCCGGATGGACGGCCCCGGCCGGTTCCTGCAGGTAAGGCCGCTTCCGATGGAATGATGTGCCCAACCGACGCATCCAACTGGGATTCGGCCGCATTCAGTCCGTCCACGCGCCTTTACTAGGTGCTCACGCTCGAGCAATGCCGCCAGGAGAAGAAGACAGACGGTTGGGCGCCCGGCGCCGGCCGTGAGGATGTTCCGCGAAAATATTTGCGGACGATCAACATCGATACGGGGAAAGTGGCTTGGGAAATCCCATTTGTCGGAACAGTGTATCCAAAGACATGGCCCGGTGTGCTCGCGACCGCGGGCGGCCTGGTGTTCGCGAGCGATCCGAATGGCACGTTTATGGCAGTGGATGAACGCGACGGAAAGCCGTTGTGGCATTTCGCCGCCAACGTCTATATGAAGGCCTCGCCGATGACTTTTATAAGTAGACGGCAAGCAATTTATCGCGCTGGCGGCAGGTCCGAATATCATTTGCTTCGGATTGCATTCAACTGACAGTCGGTAGTCGCCTTCGTTATGCATCCAACGGCGGGAGTGGAGGCGGCCCCGCACCGCGGCGGCACATAATAGTTGACGAGGAATAGATTGAATAGGCCCGAGTGAGCTGGATTGGTATATACTGCCATCCCAGCAGGAGAGACCAGAATGGGAATTCCGGCCAAAATGCAACCACGCAGTGCGGCTCCCGATGTTCTTTGGGTCAACGGCCGCTTCGGTCAGACGTCGCGTCGCGATCGGTGGTGGATTTCTCCGCTCTTGGTCTTTATCGGGCTGGGCGGATTTCTTGTGTACGCCAATTGGGCCGCCTGGCAGAATAGCTACTACACGTTCGGCCCCTACATCTCTCCTTTTTATTCGCCGGAAATTTTCGGCGATTCGCCGCACGCGCTGTTCGGTCCGAAGCCATCGTGGTATCCGCAGTTTCTGCCCTTTTCTCCGGCATTGTTCATTCTCTGGATACCCGGTCTTTTCCGGTTGACCTGCTACTATTACCGGGGCGCTTACTACAAGGCATTCTGGGCGGATCCTCCGGCCTGTGCGGTGAGCGAGCCACGGAAGTCCTACCTCGGGGAGCGCACCTTTCCCCTCGTCTTGCAGAATTTTCACCGCTACTTCCTGCGCCTCTCCTACGTGATTTGGGGTTTTCTGGTCTACGACGTCTGGAAGGCGATGTGGTTTCCGAACGGCTTCGGGATTGGAGTGGGAACCATTGTGCTCGCTGTTAACGTGGTGCTCATCGCCGGCTATGTCTTCGGTTGCCATGCGTTCCGGCACCTGGTGGGCGGTTCGCTCGATCAACTCTCGGATCATCCCGTCCGCAGCCAACTCTACAATTGCGTGAGCTGCCTCAATGGGAAGCATCAGAAATGGGCGTGGGCGAGTCTCTTCTCGGTCGGCTTCGCCGATATCTACGTCCGCCTCTGCTCGATGGGCATCTGGTCTGACTGGAGAATCCTTTGACAATGGAATACCAGGCGTATTCCTACGACGTACTGGTGATTGGAGCTGGCGGAGCGGGGCTTCGTGCCGCGATTGAGGCGGCGGCGTCCAACGTCAAAGTCGGCGTCGTGTGCAAATCGCTGCTGGGCAAAGCTCATACGGTCATGGCTGAAGGCGGAGTTGCCGCTGCTCTCGCCAACGTTGACGACCGGGATAGCTGGAGAGTCCATTTTTCGGACACGATGAGGGGCGGCCAGTACCTCAACAATTCCAGGATGGCCGAGCTGCATGCCAGGGAGGCGCCCGATCGCGTGCGCGAGCTGGAGGCGTGGGGCGCACTCTTTGACCGCACGAAGGATGGCCGAATCCTTCAACGGAACTTCGGCGGTCATCGCTACCCGCGCCTGGCCCACGTCGGCGATCGCACCGGCCTTGAAATGATTCGTACTCTTCAGGACCACGGCATCCACACGGGTATGGAGGTTCATATGGAGTGCACGGTGCTTAGCCTCCTGGTGGATTCCGGCCGGATTGCAGGCGCGTTTGGCTACGACCGCGAGAAGGGCCATTTCATTTTATGGACGGCGAAGGCGGTGGTTGTCGCGACCGGGGGAATCGGGCGCGCGTACAAGATCACGAGTAATAGTTGGGAATACACAGGGGACGGTCTCGCGCTGGCGTACCGGGCGGGCGCGGAGCTTTTGGACATGGAGTTCGTTCAGTTTC
>JAOAPQ010000583.1 GCA_025462965.1 Bryobacterales bacterium | reverse complement strand
TCCCATCAGCACTATCGCGGTGTAGGAAATCTGCTGCGCCGCGTTGTACTTACCCTGCGGCGGCATCTCCTTCCGTAAACCGAGATCGTAGAGGGTCACGTGCATTGCGTCGCGAAGGGCGTGCCGGCCGGGAACCATCTTCCGCCACTCGCCCGAGATCAAGGTGTAAGCGACGTACAGAACGCCGTTGATGGCAAAGAGCCACATGAAGACGAAGTGCCAAGCCATACCCTGCGCCAGCTTGTTGTTGATGGAAAAGAACGAATAGAAGCTGTCGGGGAAGAAGTGAAACACGGTGAAATCGCCGAATCCGACGCGGTAGACGTCGTTGGCCCAGTAGATCCAAACGCCGGTCCAGATCATGATCGCCAGCAGCGGGAAGTTGATCCAGTGAAACCATCGGATGGCCCTGAGGTGCTTCAACTCGATTCGTTTCATCTGACTTAAAGTTGCCTTTGCGCCGGTTTTTCTTCCGCACGCTCCACCTTCACAGCGGTGATGCGATTGCGTTCCACAGATTCTACGGTAAAGCGGCGGCCATCGTGTTCGACGCTCTCGCCCACCTTCGGAATGTGTCCCAGTTTATACAGGAGGAAGCCGGCCAGCGTTTCAAAGCCTGCTTCCGTCGGGATCTCGGTTCCGTACTGGTTTTCGAAATCCCGGATTTTCGTGGCCCCATCGAGGATCACTTCGGCGCCTTCGGGCACGGCCAGTTCGACGGTATCGTCGTATTCGTCCTCGATCTCGCCCACGATCTGTTCGAGCACGTCCTCCACGGTAAGGAGTCCGGAGATCGTCCCGAACTCATCGACCACCAGCGCCATGTGCGACCTGCCCTGCCGGAATTCTTCGAGCATCTGTACGAGCGGTTTGGTTTCGGGTACGACCAGGTGCTTGCGAATCATGTGGCGAAGATCGAAAGGGCGCGGGATACGGCCGGCGCGCAAAGCCGCGCGGCGATCATGCCACAACGGCAGCATGTCTTTGAAGAAGAGTATCCCCAGGATCTGTTCCGGACGGCCTTCATAAACCGGCAGGCGCGAGTGTTGCTGCTCGATCATGGTCTGCAACACCTCATCGAGCGTCGCGTCGACAGGCACCGAAACGATCTTGTTCCGGGGAATCATGATCTCGCGGACGGACAGTTCGTCGAGATCGAGCACACGCTGGATCATGTCTTCCTGCGGTTCCGGTAGATGGCCGGAGCCGCGGCTGGAACTGACGATCAGGCGCAGCTCTTCCGCCGAATGTCCCCCGGAATGGTGGCGCTGCTTGACGCCGAGAGCGCGTGTAATGGCAGAGGCCGAGCGTTCGATCGCCAAGATAAAAGGGCCGGCGATGCGCGTAAAGACGAGTAGTACAGGCGCGACGGTGACGGCCAGGCGATCTGCTTTCGCGATGGCCAGGTTCTTCGGGACCACCTCCCCGATCACCACGTGTGTGTAGGTCATCACAAGAAATGCCAGGGCAAAACAAGCGCCATGCAGGATGCGCGTCGCAACCAGGGAAATCGAGCCGGAATAGAAGATTTCGGTGATGTGAAGGATCAGCGCGTAGAGAGTATCTTCGCCCGCCCAGCCGAGCCCCAGGCTGGCAAGGGTTACGCCGACCTGCGTTACGGAAAGAAGCCGCTCGGGGTGCGCGAGAAGACTGAGAGCGACGCGCGCGCCCACAATACCGTGATCGGCCAGTTGGCGAAGCCGCGATTCACGGACGGAGAGCAGCGAAACTTCAGCCGCCGCGAAGAATGCGTTAACGCCGACGATGAAGACCAGGAGAAGCAGTCGGAATCCGAAGAATGCGCCCGGAGGCTCAGCTGTCACTGATTCCTAATGTAGAGCAGCGGGACGCACCTAATGCACTGCCGCTTGCGAGGGCCGCGCTTTCTTCATAATGAATACGCATGGGACCAGCACCGCGGCCCCGATCGCCAGCAGGCGAAATACGTCCAGATACGATTCCATCGCGGCCTGGCGATAGATGGTGTTGGCGATCATGCCGTACGAGCGATGGAGCGCGCTTGAGGGCGCGGCGCCGTGGGCAACGAGTGTATTGCTCAACGAGTTGATCGCATTTCGGAAGTTCTGGCTGTAGTTGTCCGTATGCTCTGCGAGCACGCTCTGGTGGTATTGCGTCCGCCTCGCGAGCAGCGTCGTAACGAGCGAGATTCCTACGCTTCCGCCGATGTTGCGCGAAAGGTTGGTCATACCCGAAATAGCATTGCTTTTTTCGCGCGGCATGCCGATGTATGCAACGGTTTGAATCGGGATGAAGAGGAAAGCCAGACCGGCAGCCTGATATACGCGGGCCCAGACGGCCTCGCCGAAGCTGATATCGAGCGTGATCCGGCTCAGATGGAACAATCCGAGCGAGGTGATCAGGAAGCCCAGGGAGATCAAATACCGCGCGTCCACCCGTGAGATAAGGATTCCAACCGATGGAAGGAGGAGGATGACGACGATGCCTCCAGGCGAGAGGACCATGCCGGCCTCCTGAGCGGTATAGCCGAAGAGTTCCTGCAGCATCTGCGGCACAAGCAAAGTGGTGCCGAAGAGCACGATGCCAAGCATGAACATCGCAATATTCGAGATCAGGAAGCTGCGTTGTTTCAGAAGCTTCACCTCAATCACCGGGTGATCGTGGTTCCATTCCCAGAAGGCGGCGAGGATCAGGGATGCGGCGGCAACGATCGAGTAGAGCACGATAAACCGGGAAGAGAACCAGTCCTCGCGCTCGCCTTTATCGAGAACGATCTGAAGCGATGCGAGACCGAGCGCGATCAGGCCGAGCCCAATATAATCGATGCGGATCTTGGATCTCTGCATCCCGCGGAGATAGGGCGGATCCTCAACCAGACGGGATGTGAAGAAAAGGGAAAGCGCGCCGACTGGGATGTTGATGAAAAAGATCCACCGCCAGTCGAAGTTGTCGGTTATCCAGCCGCCGAGCGTGGGGCCGATGGCGGGAGCGGTGACCACTGCGATTCCATAAACCGCGAAGGCCATCCCTCGTTTCGCGGGTTCAAAAGTGTCGGCAAGGATGGCCTGCTCGCTGGGCGCAAGTCCACCGCCCCCCAGACCTTGCAGCACGCGAAAGAAAATCAGCATGCCGAGGTTCGGGGCGAGCCCGCAAAGAAACGAGCTGATCGTGAACAGGGTGACGCACATCATGTAAAAGCGCTTGCGCCCAATGATGGTGGAAAGCCAGCCGCTGATCGGCAGGATCACGGCGTTTGCGACGAGGTAGGAAGTAAGTACCCAAGTGCTTTCGTCCTGCCCGGCCGAAAGATTGCCGGCAATGTGCGGCAGCGCGACGTTGGCGATGCTCGTGTCGAGCACTTCCATGAACGTCGCCATGGTGACGGTAAGGGCGATGGCCCATTGGTTATGCGACGGCCGCCAGACCTGAGCGGGAGCTGCGGCGACGGCCGTGCTCACTGCAGGCAAACCTTTGGCATCATCTATTGAAGCCAAACCTTAGGTTCGACGGACATCCCGGGCCGCAGCTTTCTATCCTCGTTTTCTGTCTTGTTGAACCGGATGCGAACCGGAATTCTCTGCACCACCTTGACGAAGTTGCCAGTGGCGTTCTCCGGCGGGAGCAGGCTGAATTTGGCTCCACTGGCGGCCGCGACGCTCTCCACGTAGCCTCCATAGGTACGCGCGAAGGCATCGACTTTGATCGTGACGCGCTGCCCCGGGCGCATCCGCCGCAGCTGCGTCTCCTTGAAATTCGCCGTTACCCATATGTCGTCGAGCGGAACCACCGCCATCAGTTCCTGTCCCGGACTTACGCGCGTGCCCACTTCCACGCTCTTTTTGCCTACGATGCCATCGACAGGCGCTACGATTTTGCAGTATTGAAGGTTCAGAAGAGCCTGGTCTACGGCCGCTTTCCTGGCGAGAACGTCGGCGCCCTTGCTCTCCGCATTCGCCTTCTGGACGGCTATCTGGCGTGGCGCATTCTGCCGCGCCTGCCCGGAGCGCGCGCGCGCCTGATCGACCTCCGCCTGAGCCTGGTCGATTTGTTTGCGAGCCGCCTCGGCGGAGGCCTGTGCCGACTCCACGGCCGCCTCGGAAGCTTTCGCGGTGGTTACTTTCGTGTCATATTGCTGGCGCGACACCTCGTCCTTGTCCACCAGGGCTTGAAATCGCGCCACCTCCGCCACATCGTTGAAATGATTAGCCTGCGCCTGCCGGATCTGGGCCTGAGTTGCGTTATAGTTCTGCTGTGCGGAAGCTACCTTGGCTAGCGCGGCTGCAACATCGAGATTGGATGTAGAGATGCTCGTTTCGGCCGTAGTCGAAGTGATGGGCACATTCGGAGTTTGCGCGCCTACTTCCGCCTTCGCCTGCTCCAGATCCGCCTGGGCTTGCTCGAGCGCAACCTGGTAGTCCTTGGTATCGAGGTTGACAAGCACCTGCCCGGCTTTCACGTACTGGTTGTCATCCACGTAGACGTTAACGGCGGTACCGCTGATACGGCTGCTCACAGAATTGATATGGCCATCTATCTGGGCATCATCCGTCGATTCGTAGGAATTGAGATAGCCCCAAAGAAAGAAGCCGGCGACGGCCACCGCGGATACGATAATCAGCAGGATGAGAAGGGTGAGGGGACGAACTCCGCGCTTTTTCTTCGGCTCGATTTGCTCGTCTCCGCCTGGTTGACCCTGGCTTTGCCGATCTCTGGTCTGTTCTTGCTTCTCCGGCGCAACAACAGCCGGCTCATCCGTTTGGAGTTTCTGCTGTTCTTCGCGCAGACGTTGTTGTTCGTCACGGAGACGCTGGACTTCGTCCCGCAACCTTTGCTGTTCTTCAAGCAATTCTGATGTCGGCTCGCCCAAACCCTGCTCCATATCCTACTTCCTCTTCAAGAACTGTCGGATGTTCTGCTCAGCTTCGCCGATGGCGCGCGCCAGCGTAACCTTCGCCAGATTGTGTGAATAAACGGCCGAAATGTAATCGTTGTTGGCGCTTGCGACGGATTCCTGCGCCTGCGTTACTTCCACCGTATCGGCCACCCCGGCGGTGAAGCGGTCGCGAGCCTGAGTGAGCGTCTCCTCCGCCAGTTGCACGTTGCTCTGTGCAACGCCAACCTGATCGGCCGCCGAATCGAGATCCAGGAATGCGCTGCGGACATCGTAATCGATGCGCCCGCGAAGATCCTGGGCCTCTGCCTTGCGCTGCTGCAGAGCGGCATCGGCCTGTTCGATATCTCCCTTGACGCGAGTGCCCTGGTAGATCGGAAAATTCAGGGAGCCGCTGAAGGTGAACGTACCATGCGAGTTCGATGGATTCAGACCGATCACGCCATAGTCCGTCAGGAAGCTCAGAGTGGGGTAGCGCTCCGCGTGAGCCGCCTTCAGAACGAGTTCAGCGGCGCGAACCTGCGCTTGCGCGGCCTGCAGATCGGCGCGATTCTTCTCCGCGCGATCCAAAGCCTGCAACAGATTCACTCCCTCGAGCGGCGTATACGGAAGGGCGTCCGCGAGAACGAAATCCTGCCCCAGAGGCAAACCGATGATTCGCGCGAGATTCAGGCGCTGCTTATCGTAGTCGGCTTTCAAGGACCGCAGGCGCTGCTGCTCCGTCTGCAGTTCCACCCTCGCGCGGTTGGCGTCGATGCGTGCGTTCAATCCGGCCTTGTTCCGGTCGGACGCCTGCTGGTAAACGGCTTCCGCCGTGCGGACTTGCGCTTCCGCCGTTGTGAGCCGCGCCAGCGCAGTGCCCACCTGCAGGTACATCCCGCCGATCGCGAGAACTACCAGGTCGCGGGCATCCTTCGCGGAAAGCTCGGTCGCCCTCAGATTCTCTTTTGAGGCTCGATAGTTTCGAAGCTTCGTCAGATCCGCGACGGTCTGGTTCAACGTGGCGCGCGCGTCATAGTAGTTGTACGGGCCCACAATAGTCGGGATAGATATCCCTGGGAAACGAAAGCGGAAGCCCAGCGCAGCGAGGTTCGTTTGCAGCACGTCTTCCCGGATTACGCCGTTGATATTCGGCAGGAGCGAATTCAAAGCCTCGTATCGCTGCCCTTCGGCGGAGCGGACGCTCTGCGCGGAGGTTATTGTGCCCAGGTTATATTGCAACCCCTGCCTGAGCGCATTATCCAGCGTCAGCGGAATCACCGCGCCGGTGGGCGTCCCGGTGGGGACGCTGCCCCCGTAAGGGCCTTGGACGTTCACCGTACTGTTGATCAGGTTTACGCTGTTCGTCCCACCGGCGTTCACCGTCGATTGATTGACTACGACAGCGCCGGTCTGGCCGGCGCGCCCGGAGAGCGGTAACTGGATCGCTGAAGAAGGCGGCGGCGGCGCACCCGCCTGCCCGCACAACAGCACCGGAAAAACGAAGGCCACCAATGGGCCGCATGTTCTAGTCATCGCAGATCGAAATGAAGGCACACGCCCAGATAACCATGAGGCTTGAGATGCAAGAATGTGCCACAAGTCGCAAATATCACAAAAAACAATGAGCGCTTGCTCATTTTTTTAATCTCTATTCTAGCGTCTCGGAGATGTTCACGCCATTCCGCGAATGGGCGTTATAGTTGTCAGCATGAAAGTGGTTCTGGGTAGCGATCACGCTGGCGTCGATTTAAAGCTCAATCTCTTGAATTACTTACGTGACTTAAATTACGAAACGGTGAACGTGGGGGTCGATTCCCCAGTGCCTCCCGTGGACTATCCCGATTACGCGGAAAAGGTAGGAAATGCCGTTCGCGACGGAACGGCGGAGCGCGGCATCTTAATCTGCGGGAGCGGGGTTGGCGCGTCCGTCGCGGCGAACAAGATGGCGGGGATCCGCGCGGGTCTGACCCACGATGTTTACTCCGCGCATCAGGGCGTGGAACACGACGACATGAATGTGATGGTGCTGGGGGCGCGGGTGATTGGCATGGAAACCGCTCGTGAATTGGCGCACGCTTTCCTCAGCGCGAAGTTCAGTGGTGAGGAGCGGCATGTGCGGAGGCTGGCAAAGGTGAAGAAACTGGAAGAGACCTGCAATCAATACGAGGCCGAGAAATGAACCCATTGAAAGAGCTTGAACACTACGGCCAGTCCGTCTGGCTCGACTATATCCGCCGCAACATGTTTTCGAGCGGTGAATTGAAGAGGTATGTCGAGGAAGATGGTCTGAAGGGGATGACTTCGAACCCGGCTATTTTTGAAAAGGCGATTACCGGGAGCGACGACTACGCGGAAGCTCTGAAGGAAGCGCGGGCGAAAGGCACTTCCGATCCGATGAAGCTGTTCGAGACTCTGGCAGTGCCCGACATCCAGCAGGCCGCCGATGTGCTCCAGCCCGTCTATGAGAAGACGAAGAAGCTCGATGGGTACGTAAGCCTCGAAGTTTCCCCGTACAAGGCGCGCGATACCGAAGGCACTCTCGCAGACGCAAGGCGTCTATGGAAAGACGTAAGCCGCCCGAATCTGATGGTGAAAGTTCCCGGCACGCCCGAAGGTATTCCCGCCTTCGAGCAGCTGATTTCCGAAGGCATCAACATCAACGTAACGCTGCTATTTTCAAACGATGCCTACGAACGTGTCGCGCAAGCCTATCTTGCGGGTCTGGAACGCCGCGAGGGCGATTTAAGCGGCATCGCAAGCGTCGCCAGCTTTTTCGTCAGCCGCATCGATGTGCTGATCGACGGCCTGCTGGAAAAAGAGATCGAAAACATGTCGGGGACGGGCGAGGAGCAACTCGCACGATCGTTGATGGGCAAGGTCGCCATCGCAAACGCTAAGCTCGCTTACCAGCGCTATAAACAAATTTTCTCGGGACCGAGGTGGGAGAAGCTGAAGGCGCGCGGAGCGCAGCCGCAAAGGCTGCTGTGGGCGAGCACCAGCACCAAGAACCCGGAATACCGCGATGTCATGTATTGCGAAGAGCTCATCGGACCCCTGACGGTGAATACGATGCCGCCCTCAACGTTCGACGCTTTCCGCGATCATGGCAGGCTGCGCAACAGCCTCGAAGAGAATGTCGACGCCGCCCGCGCGGTGATGGCAAATCTCGAGAAGGTCAACATCTCGATGAAGGCGGTCACGGACAAACTGCTGGTGGATGGTCTCAAGCTCTTCGCTGACGCTTTCGACAAGCTGCTCAACGCCCTCGATGCGCGGTGCCGCACGGACGTTAAACCCAAACTTACCGGCCAGACTTACAAGCTTGCGCCCGAGGTCGAAAAGAAGGTCAAGGCATCGCTGGATGAATGGCAAGCCACCGGCAAGGTGCGCCGTATGTGGGCAGGCGATCCGTCCGTTTGGACCGGCCAGGACGAAGGCCGCTGGCTCGGGTGGCTGACGATCACCGAGGACCAGCTCGCGCACGCGGAACATCTTGCGGAAATTGCGGACGATGTCCGCAAGGCCGGCTTTCAGCACGCGGTACTGCTTGGCATGGGCGGTTCCAGCCTGTGCGTCGAAGTGATGGAGAAGACGTTCGGCAGCGCGCCCGGATACCCTCGGATGCACGTGCTCGACTCTACCGATCCCGCGCAGGTCAAGGCCCTCGAGAGCGAGATCGAGATCGCTAAGACGCTCTTTATCGTTTCGAGCAAGTCCGGCACTACGCTCGAACCGAACATCTTCAAGCAGTATTTCTTTGAACGTACCGCGCAGACCGTCGGCGCCGGCAAAGCGGGCAGCCACTTCGCCGCCATCACCGATCCGGGTTCGCAGCTGGAGCAGATTGCGAAGAGCGACAGCTTCCGCTACATCTTCCATGGCTTGCCGAGCATCGGCGGCCGCTATTCCGCGCTTTCCGATTTCGGCATGGCGCCTTCGGCCATCATGGGCGTGGATCTGACAAAATTCCTGGACAAGACCGAGGAGATGGTGCATGCCTGCACCTCGTGCGTTGCGACGGACCACAATCCCGGCGTAATCCTGGGAACGATTTTGGGGACGCTCGCAAACGAGGGACGCGACAAGGTGACCATCGTGGCGTCGCCTGCGATTGCGGACCTGGGCGCTTGGCTTGAGCAGTTGCTAGCTGAATCGACCGGCAAGGAAGGCAAAGGACTAATTCCGGTAGACCGCGAGTTGCCTGGCAACCCCTCGGTTTACGGCAAGGATCGAGTCTTCGTCTATGAACGTTACACCCCCGAACCGGACCCCGAACAGGACAATGCGGTGAATGGCCTGGCGCTTGCGGGACATCCGGTTGTACAGATCGCGGTGGACGACAAGTACGATCTGGGCCAGGAGTTCTTTCGCTGGGAAATCGCGACAGCGACGGCAGGTTCCATCATTGGCATCAATCCGTTCAATCAGCCCGATGTTGAGGCGAGCAAGGTCGTGACGAAGAAGCTTACCTCTGAATACGAAAAGAGCGGGTCGCTGCCGCCGGAGAAGCCGATCTTTGAAGCCGAAGGAATCAAGCTGTTTACGGACGACGCGAATGCGGCGGAACTGGGCAGTGAGAAGTCGCTGGAAGCATACATCACGGCCCACCTGAACCGCCTGAACCCCGGCGATTATTTCGCGCTGCTCGCGTATGTGGAGATGAGCGCACTTCACGATAAGCAGTTGCAATCGATGCGGCATGCCGTTCGGGATCATAAGAAAGTCGCTACCTGCGTGGGCTTTGGACCGCGATACCTGCATTCCACGGGTCAGGCTTACAAGGGCGGACCGAATACGGGGGTATTTCTGCAGATCACCTGCGACGACGCGCAAGACTTGCCGGTGCCCGG
The DNA here is from genome assembly GCA_025462965.1 of Bryobacterales bacterium. Classification (GTDB taxonomy): domain Bacteria; phylum Acidobacteriota; class Terriglobia; order Bryobacterales; family Bryobacteraceae; genus JALYXI01. The sequence goes on along the minus strand of JAOAPQ010000583.1, from coordinate 5,887 downwards.
ACAGAAATATACGTTCGGCATCGTGAAGGCGGCGCAGGCGCGGGGAGATTTCGCGGTACTGACGGAAAGAAAGCGGCGGGCGTTGCGAGTGCATTTGGGCAAGGATGTGCACCAGGGTCTTGCCGTGTTGGGAGCGGCAATCACGAAGGCGCTGGTTTAGAGGAGATCGGATGCAAATCGGAATGGTGGGACTCGGACGCATGGGCGCCAATATGGCCAAGCGTCTGATGAACGGCGGTCATGAGTGCGCGGTGTTCGATACGGATGCCGCGCGCGTTCAGGAGCTCGGCAAGGAGGGGGCGAAAGGCGCCAGCGATCTGGGTGATTTCGTCAAGCTGCTCAACAAGCCGCGCGCCGTCTGGATCATGGTTCCCGCGGGCGAGGCGACCGAGAGCACGGTCGCCAAGCTCGCGGAACATCTGGAGCAGGGCGACACCATCATCGATGGCGGCAACTCCTACTACAAGGACGATGTCCGGCGGGCCAAGATGCTGCTCATCAGGGGCATTCATTACATGGACGCCGGCACCAGCGGCGGCGTCTGGGGCCTGGAGCGGGGCTACTGCCTTATGGTCGGGGGCGAAAAAGAGGTATTCGACCGGCTGGAGCCGATATTCAAAACGCTCGCGCCGGGGATCGGCCACATCGATCGGACGCCGGGCCGCCCGGAGAACGAGGGCACCGCGGAGCAGGGCTATCTTTATTGCGGTCACATCGGAGCGGGCCACTTCGTGAAGATGATCCACAACGGTATCGAGTATGGCCTTATGCAGGCTTATGGCGAAGGGTTCGACATCCTGAAGAACGCGAACTCCAAGGATCTGGCGCCGGATCTACGATATGACATCAATATCGCGGAGGTCGCCGAACTGTGGCGGCGCGGCAGCGTGGTGTCTTCGTGGCTGCTTGATCTTGCCGCATCCGCGCTGCATGAGGACCCGACGCTTTCGAACTACACCGGCTTCGTACACGATTCCGGCGAAGGGCGCTGGACCATCATCGCCGCGCTCGAAGAGGCGGTGCCCGCGGACGTGCTTTCAGCCTCGCTCTACGTTCGCTTCCGCTCGCGCCAGGAACACACGTTTTCGGAGCAAATGCTCTCCGCCATGCGCAACAAGTTCGGCGGGCATGTTGAGCGCCCGACTGGAAACTGATGCCCGCATTGCAGACCGATCAGTACGACGTTTCCGAAGTGGCGGAGTTGCGCGAAGAGCGTACCCGGCCCGCAGACAGTTGCATCATGGTGATCTTCGGCGCCGCGGGAGACCTCACGACCCGCAAGCTGATCCCCGCACTCTACAACCTGGGCAAGAGCGATGTCCTGCCCAAGGAGTTTGCAATCGTCGGCTTTGCCCTCGATGAGTTGACCCAACAGCAGTTTCGCGACAAGGTGCGTGATGACATCGAGCAGTTCGCGCCCAAACCCATCGACCATACTCTGTGCGACTGGCTGCTCGAGAGACTCTATTATGTCCGCGGCGACTTCCGCGACGACGCCAAGTACGACGACTTGAAGAACCTGCTCGCGGAACTGGACGAGCGCCACCACACGCCTGGCAATTACCTCTATTACCTGGCCGTTGCTTCCAACTTCTTCGCCGAGATCGTAAAACACCTTGGGCGGAAGCAACTCACTTCCGAGGAGCCCGGCCGCTGGCGGCGGGTCGTCATCGAGAAGCCGTTCGGCTCGGACCTGGAATCCGCCAAAGCGCTCAATCGGGAAATCCAGGAGGTCCTCTCCGAAAAGCAGATTTATCGGATCGATCACTATCTGGGCAAAGAAACGGTCCAGAATATTCTGGTGTTCCGCTTCTCGAACGGGATCTTCGAGCCTATCTGGAACCGGCGTTACATCGACCACGTGGAGGTCACAGTGGCGGAGAGCCTCGGGGTGGAGAGCCGCGGCGGCTATTACGATAACGCCGGAGCACTGCGCGATATGGTGCCGAACCACATCCTGCAGCTTGTCTCTCTGACCGCTATGGAGCCGCCCATTTCCTTTGGCGCGGACGCGGTTCGCGATGAGCAGGCGAAGATCCTGCACGCCATCCAGCCTCCAACACCCGAAGAGGTTCTGACCCGCGCCGTCAGAGGCCAATATGACGAGGGCGTGATTGACGGGAAGCATGTCCCGGCCTATCGCGCCGAGCCATTCGTAAACCCGAATTCGAACACGGAAACCTTCGTGGCACTGAAGCTGGCCATCGACAACTGGCGGTGGGCCGACGTGCCCTTCTATATCCGGACCGGCAAGCGGCTGCCCAAACGCGTGACGGAGATCACGATCCAGTTCCGCCGCGCGCCGTTCGTGCTGTTCCGCGACACGCCCGTGAACAAATTAGGCCACAATCTGCTCGTGATGCACATTCAACCGGATGAAGGCATCTCGCTGCGTTTCGGTGCGAAGATCCCCGGACCGACCGTGCGCGTAGGCCCGGTGAATATGGATTTCAAATACGTAGACTACTTCGGCAGCGAACCGAGCACAGGCTACGAACGGCTGCTCTACGATTGCATGGTGGGAGACGCGACGCTCTTCCAGCGCGCCGACATGGTGGAAGCCGGTTGGAGCATCGTTACACCGGTCCTGGACGTGTGGAGGGCACTGCCCCCGCGTAACTTCCCGAATTACCGCGCGGGAACCTGGGGACCGCGCGAAGCCGACGAGCTAATGAAGCGCGACGGACGCCACTGGCGCGAGATCGAGTAAAACAGCGGACCCGCGTGTCACCCGCACTACGGTGCCCTTCGGCAGGCGCACCGGGTCGCGAAACACGTACGTGAGGCCGTGATAATCCTTGAGCCAGATGAGATGCTCGACGCGCCCGTCCGGGAGCGTGGCGACGGCTTCGAGCGGCGAATCCGGACGAATAGCGGTGAACGCGTACTCTCTCTTCAGGGTAAGCGGCTGAGTCGAAGAAATGCGGGCGGCTTCATGGCGGCGGATGGCGGCAACGGCGGGAACGCTGCGCGGCCGCGGGAGATAGATGGGATCGCCCTCAGGCGCGCCGCCTTCAACCCATTGAACGACGCGCTCGATTTCAGGTTCGGTGAGGCTGGGATCGTCGCGGAATTCGCCCGCGCCGTGAACCGCGCCCCACGGCGGCATCTTGCGGGTGAGCACCTGGTTGCGGATCGCTTTGGCCCAGGGACGGGCTTCCGCGTAAGTCGCGAAAGAAATGGAACTCCCTTCGCCGTGGCAGCGAAGACAACGGTTCTGGACTATCCGCGAGATCTCCTGCGTCCAGGTGATCCTGGTCGTGACGGGATCGTGGGCAAGGATTGGACCTGAACAGATACAGAGCAACACCGCAATGCGGTTCACGGTTCTCACTTACTTATGCCAGCATGATAGCGTGTTCTCTTGCAAAGTCGCCGTTTGTGCCGTGGTCCTGCTTTCCTTCAGGGTCTCCGCCGAGCAGCTCGATCCGGCTACGCGCCAGCTTTCGCGCGACATTTTCCAGCAGCTGATCCAGATCAGCACGACGGATTCGACGGGTAGCACGACCGCCGCGGCGGAGGCCATGGCGAAGCGCCTGCGGGATGCCGGCTTTCCCGCCGGCGACGTGCAAGTGCTTGGGCCCAATGAGCGCAAGGGCAATCTGGTGGTCCGGCTTCACGGACCCGCACCGGCAACTCGCAAGCCCATCCTGATCATCGGGCACCTGGATGTTGTCGAGGCCCTGCCGGCCGACTGGAGTACCAATCCCTTCCAGTTGGTCGAGAAGGACGGCTACTTCTACGGGCGCGGCACCCAGGACATGAAGGTCAATGACGCCATTCTGGTGACTACCTTCATTCGTTTCCGGACGGAGGGTTACAGGCCCGACCGGGACTTGATTCTTGCACTCACCGCCGACGAGGAGGGCGGCAAATTCAATGGCGTCGATTGGCTCCTGAAAAACCACCGCGATCTGATCGACGCGGAGTTCGTTCTGAACGCGGATGCGGGCGGCGTCACGACCATGAACGGCAAGCCGGTCGCCGTTGAAGTGGAAGCGGCGGAGAAGCTGTATGCGGATTTTCAACTTACCGCGACCAATCCGGGCGGGCACAGTTCGCTGCCGGTTCCCGATAACGCCATTTACCACTTGGCCGATGCGCTCTCGCGCCTGGAGCACGCGCCGTTCCCGTTCGAGTTGAACGCCGTGACTCGCGCATATTTCGAGAGCCGCGCACCTCTCGAGACCGGCCAAACCGCGGCGGATATGCGGGCGATTCTGAAGACGCCGCCGGATCAGGCGGCTATCGCGCGGCTCTCAACGGACGCGCGCTACAACTCCACCATCCGCACCACCTGCGTTGCGACCCGGCTGAACGCCGGCCACGCTAATAACGCACTACCCCAGACGGCACAGGCGATCGTGAACTGCCGCATTCTGCCGGGCCACTCTCCGGAGGAGATCCGGCAAGCCCTGATCCGGATCTTCGCGGATGGCAAGGTGTCGGTGCGATATATGGATAGCTCGGGCAAGGTTTCCGACCGGGCGCCGGGCGGGAAGCCCTTTGTCCCGATCGCGCCGCCGCCGGAGGTCCTGAATCCGCTGAAGAGTGTCGCCGACAGTATGTGGCCGGGAGCGCCCGTAATCCCGGATATGGAAACGGGCGCTTCCGACAGCGTATACACCATGGCTGCCGGGCTGCCCAGCTATGGAATCAGCGGCATCGCTATCGATCAGGACGATATCCGCGCCCACGGGAAAGACGAGCGCGTGCGCGTTGCCGCTTACTTTGACGGCGTGGAGTTCTACTATCGGTACTTGAAAGCGCTTAGCTCGAGGTGAAAAGACAGGCCAAGCTATAGCGCCGCTGCGGGCTTTTTCTTCTGCGGCGGATAGATCGATTTCACATCCTTATTTGCATCGATTGCGACGTCGAAGAAGCCGAACATCATCTCCTCCCAGCTCTGGTCGCCGTACTTCACGACCTTGGTGGGATCGGGATTGTTCGGGTTATTGGGCGAATTGTCATAGTGCGCGGTGCACTCGATCTTCGTGCCTTTCGGGACGACCAGGTCCGTCATCGGTTTATACGTAAGCTGCCAGTTGAAACTGTAGTTCGGAACCTTGAGCAGGGTTTCCTTCTCGCCCGTGGGATATACGGCGCGATACTCGAAATCCTTGCCGCGCAGGTGCATGTGCGGGATGAAGTCGACCACTTTGGCGTCCCCGCCGAACTCGAAAGCCGCATTCACCTCGTAATTCGGATCGCCTGCCGGAATCGCAAATTTGTTCGTCGTCGCGGCCAGCGTCACGATCCGTTCCGTGACCGGCCCCTTGGCGTAAGTGAATCCGACCTTGGTGCGGTCCGTTCCTTCGGTCCCGTTCGCGGTGTAGTGCATTTGCAGGATTATGTCGGAGCCGGCCTTGATCTGCTTGGCGCGGCCTTCCTCGAGTTGCACGGGCAGAAAGCCGGGAGCGTAGCCAACCAGGAATTCGTTCGGTCCGCCCTCTTCGTCTTTAACAGGAACGTACGGTACTCCGGGCTGGGCGCCCTTCATCCACTTCGATCCGGGCGGGCGAACGAACGCAATCACGTGATGAACCAGAGCGCGGTTGCCCGGGCGCACCTCCGCATTCTGAATCCACACGTCCTCCTTGAAATCGCCCGGAATGAGGATGTATTGATAGTCGATGGTGCCTTTCGCGGGCACATTGAACTCGGCCGGCATTTCCAGTTGCAGGTCGGGCTTGCCGATATTCCAGCCGGTCACAAACGGGAGCGGTTTCGGCAGATCCTTCGGATCGCCTTCCTTCGCGCCGGCGTCGGCCCAAGCCACGAGGGTATCGATGTCCTTCTGAGCCAGCGAACGATCGTTGGCGAAGTGGCCGTACTTCGGGTCCGCAAACCATGGCGGCATCTTCTTGGTTGCTACGGCTTCCTTGAT
>JAOAPQ010000056.1 GCA_025462965.1 Bryobacterales bacterium | reverse complement strand
CACCGCGGCCACTGCGGGAGTGCCGGACACAACTGCTGCCGCGGGTCGCGTGGCTTCCAGTTCATTGACTCGTTTTTCCAGCCGATCGATCCGCTGCAATAACTGCCGGATCAGTTCGCTCTGGTCGGCGGCGTCCGGCGCCTGAGCCCATACGCCGGCCGGCAGGATCAGAAGAATACTCAGGATCGTCAGATTAGAGGACAGCGTCCGCAATCGGGGCATAAGAGTTTATTCAGGGGAGCCGCGACCGGGCGGAGCGCATGGGACATAATAGCACCGGCGGGAAGCATGCAGTGTCCGGAGGCTCGATAAGTCAAGGCCTTTAGTAAACCCTGCGCCTTTAGTCGCGGGTGGTCGGTTCCGGTAACGCCGTTTTACGTCGACAATGGACGGGCACAGGCGACCTGGCCTCATCCGAGTAGTCGCAACACCCTTGTCCGAAGGAACGACGTGCTCTAGACTGAAGTTGCTGAAAGCGCGATTCGTAGTGACTACTGTACTGCTGTCCGTTCTTACGCTGTCGCTGGCCGCTCAGCAGTCCGTATCTCCAGTCGCGTTTTCGGAGACCAAAGACGTGGTTCCCGCGTTCTCTTCATCCGGCGCGATCACGCTTCCAACGGTTCACCTTCAGCTCGATCTCACTTACTCTCGCGGAAAGAGAGAGCGTCGCGATCTGGCACTGGTTTGCGACCCGCGCAACGGATACTACTAGTGGCGCCTTGCGGAAGGCACCGTTCCGGCCTACACGGACCGTTTCCTCGACGTTTTGAAGTCCCACAAGATCTACACAGATGCCGACGGCCTCTTTGATTTCGTATCCGCCAGCTACTTATGGGTGAAGGTGCGCACGTTGCGGGCGGACAGCCTTGAAGCCGCCGAGCGCGCTGCCATTAAGGAAATCGAACAGAACCTCCCGAGCATCGAACGCGGCTACGTGCCGTCACCAACGGGCCCGTCGGAACCATGGCCCTGGGATTCCATACATGTCAGACTCCCGATCTCACCAGAGTTTAGCTGTGGCTTTCCGCTACGCGCGAATTGCCCTCCCGGCCTGGATACGATCGTATCGATTAGCAAGCAAGCCAGCAACTGGCGGCTGGTTCTGCGGAATCTTTGGGATCAGGAGATAATCCTGGACTCAGAGTTCAACCTCGTCAGTACTCAGCGTCTACAACCGCCACAGTAGGGGATGCGAGACACTCGCAGTATTGATTTGCTTGGATGTTGCCCGCATAAACGCATCCTCATCGTAGTCCGTTTCGCAACGAGGGTTCACGTTAACTGAATTGCCGAGTGCCGCGCGGGCCATACGACGTGAACGCCGTTTCTCGACCGGAGCGCCGGCCCGTTTTGTGCATCCCTGATATGATCGTGCGTGCTTCATACACCAGATTGGTACAGTTCGTGGCGGAAGACGCTCGATTTCGACGATGTCGAATATGGCGTCGGCAGTATCGAACTCTTCCGCACTGAGCGTGTACCTGAGGGCCAAATCGGATTTGCCTTTGCGAGTGACGGAGAGTCACTTGTCGGTGTGGGCCCGGGAGATTGGCCCCGAGTGGGTCGTGATCGGCATTGAGACTGCTTGCGGCGATCCGATCTTCATTTCACAGGAAAGCCCTCACCCAGTGTTTAGTGCCATCCAGGGGGAAGGCGCCTGGGAACCGAAACTGGTGGCTCCGTCACTGAAAGCCTTCCGGGATTGTTTAGTCGTCTTTCGACGGTTCGCGAGCGGAAGAAGCAGTCCCGTGAACCTGGAGGCAAACCCGCCAACCCTGGAAGAACTGGCCCAGTTCTTCCAGGCTATTCGCCAACTGACTAACGGTGACGAGGAGGCACTTGGGTTCTGGGCTGTTCAGGTTGAGGTCGATTTGGACAGCTACAAAGGCTGATCGCCCAAGCGGCGGGGCCGTTTTCGGTGATTTTAATCCGTGAACGCCGTTTCACAAGCTCAACTTCCGGTTTGCCGACAATCCACTCGCTATCCATCCACATCGACGGATCGGGTGTTATACGCCTCCGCGCCATTCGTTGGGTTGAGAAACCCACCGGTCAGGTTTCCGGGAATCACAATTTCTTCAAGGCTTCACGACTTCCGGCAACTCATCAGCTGCCGGAACTCGCATCGGCAAAATGCCAGCCTCCTGATTTCCATCGACATCAAGAAGTTCGCGGAAGGTCGCCTCAATCGTTCGCACGGCATTGCTCATTTCGTGGAGCCAACCGCTCCAAAACTGCTCGATCGAAGGAACCTGTTTGGTCTGACGGATCTCGCGCTGGATATCTTTCCGGAACGCGGGGATGTCAAAGCCACGCATCATTGCGGCCCCAACGTCGGTGAGATTGATCTTGTCATTCACATCTATGCAGAGAAGATCCTTGCGGAAAGTGAGGTCACCGCCCTTCTTGCTTGTAGTCGACACACGCTCCTGGAAGGTGATGGCGCCCGAAATGACTTTGGCGTCATTCGTCATATTGAGTAAGGTGGTCGCACTTGTTGGGGCCTTCACTCCGATCGGCGGACTCGCGTCGTGCAGCCGGATTTGCGCGGGACCGGAGATGCCAATCCAGAGGTCACTCGGCAAATGCGTCATCGAAAAATAGTTCGCGAGGATGGACTCCAATTCCTTATCGTCAAGTTTTTCGATTTCGTTTGCTTTGAAGCGTGTGGCTTCATCCGCGCGTTTTTGGAAATCACTCTGATGCTGAGTGCCTTCATACAGCTTGTTGAGAATTGCAGCGGGCCAAGTGGAGGGACTATAAGTCCAGGCGACCGGGATGATCTCGGCGCCCAGCTGTTTGAGCCGTTCAATGATCACCTCGATAACCTGCTTGTTGGTGTTCTCGATATAGACGCGGCCGTCGTTAAAATCCAGCAGCACCGGAACCTGTTTGCGAACCGCGGCAGTTACGCCGAGCGTCTCCTGGTCAACTGACTTCTTATCAGTTGCCTGCAGAAACTTGTAAGGCCGCTCCATCAAGACATAAGAACGATGCTCTTTGATGGAGGCTAAATCGCTAACGTCCTTCCATTCATTGGAGACGGCCCATAGTCCATACCAAGGCATTGAGGGGTGAAGCTCGAACTGTTCCACGCTAAACCCGTAGCCCTCGCAATCCAGGATCTCTGCGGGAAGGATGTGATCGGCACGCGCCTCCTGTTTCGACGTCGCATATTGCGCGAGCTCCTGCTGATGTTCTAAGCCGACTATATGCTCTTCATCGAGACGGGGAGCCCTGAAAGGATTGATCCCTAGCGCATCGGCATTGAGATGCCGGGTGATGGCGGATGCTGCCATCTGCGAAGACGCAACCATCAGGGTCCGGTCTGCCAAAATTGTTCTGAAGGCTTCGAGTGACTCTTTCGCGAGCCCAACGATAGCCCAGCTACCACGTCCAAACATGCGCAGGTCCTATTCCTTGTTGTTTTGTGGGTCGATCAGCACCTGAAGCTAGCAGCGCGAGGGACTGGTGGCTGGCAAATTTGGAAAGGTCTATTTCCGGAAAGTCCGGGCCTGTGCCCCCCACGGCTTGGCGGTTGGCGCCCGACCTCCCCACCTTTTTACCACGATGCGACCTTTCCGGTAGGACTGCCCTGCTCGCCCGGCGACGTCGGCTAGGCCCGCCTCGGGTGGCCGCACCGGCAATTTTCCGCTACGGCTGACTGGCGTGTCCGTAATGTGCCATTGCTTCCGAATCACGCGCTTTACCGGCCAATCGTGATGCCCGCGCGAGCCTAACTGTTTGCAGGCTCTCGACTTAAGGCTGCGTGCACATATTGGACCAGTTAAGCCGAAAATAACCGGCCAAACTGCTTGATTATTAAGGCGCTTACGCTGAGTTAAGGTGCAAGCAGATTTGGACCGGTTATTTTTAGCTACTCGGAAGCTGAGGGGCAGCGGCCGCCTCCTGTCCTCCGGCAAAGACGGCCGTGGCCGTCGATGCCTGGACCGTAAAATTGACGCCTACCCCGGCGACCGGAAGGGAATCCGGGTTTTGTACAACGGCCTGGAAGGGGGAGGCGAACGCCGTCCCGACGGCGGCTGTCTGGCTCGCCGTCGTAGCCGCGATTCTGCCCCACCCCAACGTTTTGGTCGGGGAGTAAGAAGAGACATCCGTCACGTTGCTGCCGGGCCCGAAATTCCCGCTGGGGCCCGCCGCCGGCGCCGTGATTGTTACGTGCGGGAATCCTCCCCCGAAAGTGTCATGCAAAATACATTCTTTAGTGAGATGCTAAGATGTGCCTTTTTATGAGCGGCCTTGAGGATGCAGACATCGCTCGGCTCCTGCAGGACTGGAGCCAAGGGGATCGCAACGCTCTGGACAGTCTCATGCCTGAGGTCCACGCCGAGTTGCACCGGCTGGCGCGGAGCTATATCTCGCGAGAACGCCGGGGCCACACTTTGCAACCCACCGCTCTGATCAATGAGGCTTACCTGAAGCTTGTGGGCGAACAGGGAATGCAATGGCGCAGCCGGTCGCATTTTGTGGCCGTTGCCGCACAGTTGATGCGGTTCATTCTGGTCGACCACTGCAGAAAAAAGGGCTATGCCAAACGCGGCGGCGGCGCGCTCCGCGTGACCTTCAACGAAAACCTGAACATCGCCGTCGATCGCGGCGCTGAGCTGATACAGCTCGACGAGAAGTTGAAAGAACTGGAGGCGCAGGATCCGCGCAAAAGCCGGATCGCGGAACTGCGTTTTTTTGGCGGGCTCAGCGTTGAGGAAACGGCGGACGCGCTTTCCGTCTCCGTGGCAACGGTGATGCGCGACTGGCGGATCACCAGGGCCTGGCTGCAGCGCGAGCTGACCTAACGTGCTCACACCGGCGCGCTGGCAACTCGCCGAGCGCATCTTCCATGAAGCCGTAGAGCGGCCGGCGAACCAGCGCCTGGCATTTGTCGATTCAAGTTGCGGCGGCGATGAGGAAATCAGAAATGAAGTGGTGTCCCTGCTCGAGGCGGAAGCGCGGGACAGCGGTTCCGGCGATTCGCTGGCCGGGGAGATTGCGGCCGATTGGGCGGCTACGCCCATCGTCGGCCAGGAGATCGATGGCTATCGCGTGGAGGCGCTGTTAGGGGCCGGGGGAATGGGCGAGACTTATCTGGCTCACGACCCCGCGCTTGGCCGCCGTGTAGCCCTCAAGCTGCTGCCGAAGGCTTTCAGTCGTGACGCGCGTCGGATGCGCCGGTTCATAGAAGAAGCCCGCACGGCCTCCTCGCTCAATCATCCTGGAATCGTTACGATATATGGCGCCAGCTCCTTCAACGAGCAGCACTATATCGCCACGGAGTTCATCGATGGCGAGACGGTGCGCGAAAAGCTGGCGAACGGTCCTTTGCCGGCGGCGGATGCGCTCGATATAGCGATTCAGACGGCGGCCGCACTGGATGCGGCCCACGCCGTCGGCATCATGCATCGCGATATCAAGCCGGAAAATATCATGATCCGGCGGAGCGATGGCTATGTGAAGATTATCGACTTCGGACTCGCGAGGCCGGTGGGATCCCCCGGTGTCCATGCGCGATCGGTGACGGTGGCGGGAGAGGTTCTGGGCACGGTGGACTACATGGCGCCGGAACAGGCTGCGGGCGCGGCCGTGGACGTGCGTGCCGATCTCTACAGTCTGACGGTCGTGCTCTATGAAATGCTTACCGGCGAGCTGCCGCGCGAACTGGGCAGCACCTTCGGGAGCGATGGATCGCGGAAAGAACGCGGGAGACTAGCGGCGCCCGCATTGCGGCTGGTTCGCCGGGGCGTCGCGAGCGATCCTGCCAAGCGGTATCAGACCGCGCAAGAGCTTCAGCGCGACCTGGAGGCGCTTCGCCCCGTCATGGTCCGGCCGCGTAAGCGGTCCTGGCGGCTGGGCGCCGCCGGCGCCGCAGTCCTTGCGATCATACTCGGGATTTACGTTTACTCGATCGGTCGCGTAAGGTCTGTAGTGGTGATGCCGCTGAAGGCTCTCGGGCCGGAAGATCAGTCTCATCTCGAGGCTGGGATGACGGAAGCGATTATTACCCGCCTCACCGGTTTGCAGCAGATACGAGTGCCTCCGGCGGCCGCGATCCGGGCGAAGGAGGACCCGTTCGAAGCCGCGCGGCGCCTCGGGGCGGACTCGGTACTGACGGGTTCGGTGCAGAGAGCGGGGGAAAGGCTGCGCGTCATTGCGCAACTTTCCCGCACGTCGGATCGCCGGCAGATCTGGGCGCAGCAGTACGATCAGACGTTTACCGGCGTATTCGGTATACAGGACGCTATCGCCGAGCGCGTGGCAGGTAGCCTGGTGAAGGAGATCTCTCCGCGCGATCGCGCCGCGCTTACCCGGCACGACACTCTGAATACCGGCGCTTACGATCTATATCTCCGCGCCAGGGAACAGTGGGCGCTGCGCACACCGGCAACAATTCGGACCGCGATCCGGATGTACCAGGACGCGATCGCGATCCAACCGGATTTCGCGCTCGCCCATGCCGGCCTGGCCGATTCATACAATCTGGCGGTGTCCGGAATGGCGCCACTCGCGCGCGCTCCGCTGGCGAAGGCCGCGGCGGCAAAAGCCATCGCGCTCGATCCCAGTGTGCTGAGGCGCATACCGCGATGGCGTTTCTGGAATACAAGTTCGAATGGAAATGGGATGAAGCTGACCGCGAATTCCGGCGCGCTATCGAGTTGAACCCGCGCTATACGCTCGCCCACCACTGGTACGGAGAATTCCTCAAGCTGCTCATGCGTCACGACGAATCCATACGGGAGTTTCGCAAAGCGGTGGAGCTGGATCCTTTCTCGATCCCCGTGCGTTACGATTTCATTCTTTCACTGCTGAACGCCGGGCGCATTGCAGAGGCAAGGATGGTGGTGAACGAAACCGCCGCAATCGATCCTACGGCGACGCGTGTCCTGACGGCCGAAGCTGAAGTGCTCGCGGCCGAAGGCAAGCCCGACGAGGCGGCGGAAAAGCGGTTCCGTTCGCGACTTCTGGGAGGCGGGTCCGAGACGGAGATCAACATGCTTCGCGCCGTGTATCGCGCGGGCGGACAGCGTGCATTGTACGAAAGGCAGCTCGCGGTGAGTCTCGCGCAGGCGAAGCCAGGGCCTGCGCCCGTCTATTTTTCAACAAATCTCGCGGACCTTTACGCGCGCCTCGGCAATCGGGAGAGAACTTTGTTCTGGCTGAAGAAGGCCGCGGATCTCGATGAGGATGCTCCCTTGCTGATGAAAACGCATTTGTACGACCCGATGCGCGGGGACCCGGAATTCATTGCTCTCGAGAGGCGCGTTGGGCTCGTTCGCTAGTGCTCGCACTGGTGTACGTCCGCAATCCAAATTAGACAAAGGAGGCTTCAATAGAACAGTGGACGCTGACGCCAGTCCAGACCAAACGGACGGAGTCATCTTTCTCAGGCCGCTACGCGCCGAGGACGCGACTGATCACCCGGCGGGCGAGGACAGGGAGATGGCCAAGTGGCTCAGCGGCGGTCGCAGCACATTAGCAAATGTGGAGGCGTATATTGAGCAAAACCTGTGGCCTGGTACAACGTGCGCTGGATCTCATGAATGAAAGTGTGCGGATCCCGTTTTCGATCATGATGGTGTTTTTTGAAAGTACAGCCGCTGCGTGAACCGGAGATGACGTCGATCTAACTGGCACGACACGATTCTGAGAATTTGCTTAGGAAGTTCGGGCAAGCTGGAAGCGGAACTTCGCTGGCAGCCTGGTTCGTCAAACAGGCGTGCGGGTTCATTCGCGATGCCGCCTGGTTCTTGCTGGACATCGGAACTGTCCGAAACAATGCACCGGCCGGGTTACATCCGGATTGCGCGTAATCCTGGACTTGTCGAAGGGATGTCCTACTTGTAACGATCGCTTGCTACATGTCGACTTTCGGTACTAATAGTGCCGCGCAACCAGCGAAACATGTTGTACAACGACCGGATCACGAGTTCCCATTTTTCTCATTGCTGTTGCAGTTCACCTCATACGGCGGAGATCTGGGCTCCTCTCGTCTCGACAACATTGTGCGCTGACGCCGCGGATGAGAACAGAGGTATGAGACCTTCGACCAGTGTTGGGTGAGTCAGGACCGCATCGCGCAGCGCGGTGTAGGGCAGCCCTGCGGTCATCGCAATCTGGACGGCGGCCAGGATCTCCCCCGCACCGACACCGAAGGCCGTGAACCCGAGGATGCGATCGCTATCAGGCTCCACCAGGGCCTTCACGAACCCGCGGGTCTCCGAAAGCGTGCGCGCACGCAGGTTAGTTTCCATGGGGACCTTAAACAGGCGATACGCTATCCCTTGAGCCTCCGCTTGTGTTTCACTCAGGCCGATACGAGCGAGTTCGGGGTCGGTAAACAGACAATATGGGACTTGCCGGCCCGTTGTCACACGGTTGCCGCCGGTTAAATTGGCATGGACTACGCGGAAATCGTCGACGCTGATGTGCGTGAACTGCGGGCTACCTGCGACCTCGCCGATCGCCCAGACGCCGGGCGCGGTGGTCTGCAGCCGCTCGTTGA
>JAOAPQ010000530.1 GCA_025462965.1 Bryobacterales bacterium | reverse complement strand
GGATTCGATTTGAAGAGCATCGGTGCGACCGATGACGTCTATGAAACGTTTTTGCCGCACGCCGGCCGGGGTCTTATGCTCGGCCGCGTTTCGGTTGTACATCGGGATCAGTATCGTCTGCATTGCGAAAGAGGCGAGGTCCGGGCAGAGGCGATCGGCGCTCTCTTGTACCGCATGGTAACCGCCGCGGACCTGCCTGCCGTAGGTGACTGGGTGGCGGCCCAACACGTGGGTCCGGGCGAAGCGATGGTGCACGCGGTGCTGCCGCGCCGAACCGTCTTCTCACGGCGAGCCGCCGGCGACCGTGAGACGGAGCAGATCATCGCCGCGAATATCGATCTGGTCCTGGTGGTGTGCGGCCTGGATGGCGATTTCAATTTGCGCCGTATAGAACGTTACCTGACCCTGGCGCGAGAAAGCGGCGCGGAGGCGGCCGTGGTGCTGAACAAAGCGGACCTCTGCACCGATCTGGCGTCGCGCATACGCGAAACGTCGCGAAGTGCCCGCGACGCCCCAGTGGTGGCGATATCAGCCCAATCGGAGGAAGGCATCGCGCCAATGCTTAAACTGATCGGCCCCGGCCGAACGATCGCTCTCACAGGGTCGTCAGGCGTCGGCAAATCAACGCTCGTGAATCGCTTACTGGGAGAGGATCGCCAGCGTGTGCGGGAAGTGCGCGACTCCGATAGCCGGGGACGCCACACCACCACTTACCGTGAGTTGGTCCCGCTCCCGGGCGGCGGAGCGCTCATCGACACGCCGGGCATGCGCGAACTGCAGCTCTGGGGCAAGCAGGACGGTCTGGATTCCACGTTCGAGGAGATCATCGAGTTGGCGCACTCATGCCGGTTCCGCGACTGCTCCCATACCGTGGAAGCCGATTGTGCCGTACGGGCCGGGATCGAATCCGGAGACCTCGACCCCGGCCGCTGGCAGAGTTATCAGAAGCTATGCGCCGAGATCGCCTGGCACGAAACCAAAACAGACGTTCACGCAGCGCAGGCAAGAAAGCAGCGCTGGAAAGCCATCCACAAAGCAATGCGCGGGGCCGCCGATAAACGCCGATAAACGCGGATATGAAAAATCAAGTCCCTTGTTTTCAATCGGTGTTCATCTGCGTTTATCGGCGGCTAAGCCAGCAGTTCGCCCCGCAGCGTCGTCACCGCCTGTCCTCCCAGCAGCACGCGGTCGCCCGCGAGCGTCACTTTAAGAATGCCGCCGCGCTGCGAAACCTGGTTCGCCATCATGTCCGTTTTACCGAAACGCTTTGCCCAAAACGGCGTCAGCGCGCAATGGGCGGAACCCGTCACCGGATCTTCATCGATCCCCGAGCCGGGCGCGAAAAAGCGCGAGATGAAATCGTATTGCGGGTCGCTCGAAGGTGAGGTCACGATGATGCCGCGGACCGGCAACACGCGCAACAGGGTGAAGTTCGGGGTCATCGTGCGCACCTGATCTTCTTCCAGTTCCACCAGATAATCGAACTTATTCCTGCCTACGTACTTCGGATGGGCGCCCAGCGCTTCCGCAAGCCGCGGCGGAGCCTCCGCGGGCTCGCCCGGCGTGGCGGGGAAGTTCAGTTCCATCCACATGCCGCGGCGCTCCGCCGTGAGCACTCCGCTTTTCGTGTGGAAGCGCGCCTTCTGGTCCGTGTCCAGTGCTCCGCTCTCCCAGAGAACGTGCGCGCTGGCCAAGGTCGCGTGCCCGCACAGGGCAACCTCCACTGAAGGCGTGAACCAGCGCAGATCGTAGCCCCCCTCCCGTTTCACCAGGAAAGCCGTCTCCGAAAGATTCATCTCCATCGCTACGCTCTGCATCCAAGCCGCTTCGCGCGCTTCCGGCAGAATGCAGACTGCGGCGGGATTGCCGCCAAAGGGCTCGTTGGTAAATGCATCCACTTGCGTGATTGTCAGGCTCATACGGTCTTTGCGGTGTCTCGATGCGTAACTTTCGTCTTATATCCGGCGGCGGCCAAACCTTTCCGGATTTGTTCAGCGATCATCACGGAGCGGTGGTGCCCGCCCGTGCAGCCGAAGCCGATGGTGAGATAACTCTTTCCTTCCTGAATATAGTGCGGCAACAGGTATGTGAGTAACTCCGAGATACGCGTGATAAATTCCTGGGTCTGCGGGAACGATCGAATATAGCGCGCTACGCTCGGATGACGGCCGGTCAGATGCTTGAACTTCGCGATGTAATTCGGGTTCGGCAGAAAGCGAACATCAAACACCAAGTCGCTATCCGGAGGCACGCCGTGCCGGAAACCGAAGCTGGTGATGTAGATCATGATCTTCGATTCCTCGCGGTCGCTCCCGAACTTCTCGTTGATGAAGTCGCGCAACTCGTGGACCGTGAACTTCGAGGTATTGATCGTAAGATCGGCCAGCGCCTTGATCGGCGCGAGCTGTCGCCGCTCTGCCTTAATGCTTTTCTCGATGGATCGGCCGGTACCCAGGGGATGCGGACGGCGTGTCTCGCTGAAGCGCCGCATCAGCGCGTCATCCGCGGCTTCCATGAATACCAGCTTCGTGGCGATGCTCCGCCGGACCCTCTCGAATATCGCGGGAAATTTCTTGAGACCCTCTCCTTCGCGGATATCGACCACCAGCGCCGCCAGCCGCGCGGTGTCCGCATCGCGGGTCAGATCGGCGAACTTCGGGATCAGGTCAATGGGGAGATTATCGACGGAGTAATACCCGAGATCCTCCAGAACCTTGAGGACCGATCCTTTGCCCGAACCGCTAAGACCGGTAATGATAACCAGTTCGGATTTCCGGTCGTTGCCGCCGGCGGCTTTCGGCGCTACGGGCGCTTTTTGCCGTCGGTCCACTTTTCCGTCACTTTAATGGCTTGGGTTTCCAGTTTGTGGACGGCTCCGTGAATCGCTGTGAAGAGGTCCGTGTCGGAGGCTTTGCCGACGAGCGCGTGGTTATGGAAGTTCACGGTGACCTCAGCGTTGTGAAGATGGCGCTCTTGCGTCAGGCGGATGTACGCTTCCCCTTCGCCCGCCCCGTTCTTGGCCTTCCCATCGAGCAGTTTGGCGACTTTCGTGAACTCTTCTTCTATCTTCAGGACCTGTGCGGGCGCCAGATCCACATGTTTGCCGGTATAAGTGATTTTCATTTATTCGCGGACTCTGCGTTGATGCGTGGATGGAATCTTCATATCCTCGCGATACTTCGCGACCGTGCGGCGCGTCACGTCGATGCCCTCCGCTTGCAGCAGTGAAGTGATTTGCTCATCTGTGAGCGGCCGCCGGGGATTCTCATCCTCGATCATTTTTTTAACTTTCCGTTTGAGCAGCAGCAGCGGCAGGTCACCGCCCGAAGGACCCTGGACGGATTCCGAGAAGAAGTATCGAAGCTCGAACACGCCCTGCGGCGTATGAGCGTATTTGTTGGCCACGGCACGGCTCACGGTGGAAGGATGTACGCCCACTTCCTCGGCCACTTCCTTGATCATCATGGGCTTCAGGAAGTCGAGGCCCTGCGCCAGAAATTCGGCCTGGCGGCGCTTGATGGATTCGCAGACGCGCTGGATCGTCTGCTTGCGCTGCTCAATGTTCTTCATCAGCATGATCGCCGATGTGTATCGCTCGCGCACGTAATCGCGCACTTCCTTGGTGGCGCCGTTATCGCGGTCCAGCATCTTGCGGTACTGGGCATTCAGCCGGAGCTGCGGCACTTCCTCGTCGTTCATCTGGATGACGTAGTCGTCTCCATCCTTGATGAAGTAGACGTCGGGCTCCACCACGCGCGCGCCGGGGCCGGAATACCGGATCCCGGGCCGCGGGTTGAGGTGCCTGATCATGCCGACTGCGATTTCGATGTGCTCCTGCGGGCGCCCCAGTGTCTTCGCGAGCTCCTTGAACTGACGCGTTTCAAGCAGACGCATGTGGCTCGAAATGATTTGCCACGCCACGCCGTCCCTGCCGTTGCGGCTTTCAATCTGGAGCAGCAGGCATTCCTTGAGATCACGCGCGCCCACGCCGGCCGGATCGAGCGATTGCACCGACTTTAGTGCGGCTTCCATATCCGCGGGCTTGTGATTGCCGATCGAGGCGATCTCATCGAGCGAGGCGATCAGGTAACCGTCCTCATCCAGATTGCCGATGATGGATTCTGCCGCGTCGCGAACGTCGTCCGAGAGCAGGCTGACGCTTAGCTGCGAGCGCAGGTGATCCGGCAGGGTGACCGGCTGGGAAAGGAAGGTCTCAAAAGACGGCTTCTCGACAACTTCGGATGCCGGGCTCTTATATCCCGGGTCCAGATATTCGTCGAAGAACGAGCCATAGTCGATCTCATCGAACGGGTCGGTCGCGGGTGCGTCCGCCACGTCCGTGGCCGGAGCGTCCCCAACCGCTTCAATCGTGCTGCCGCTTTCGCCAATCAGCTCCGGGCTGAGAGCGCTCATTTCGCCCGCGCCGTCCATTGTTGTGGAATCGATCATGGCCGCGTCGAGAATGGTCTTGTCGGCGGGGTCCTGCGCGCGCTCGGCTTCGAGTATCGGCTGCAATTCCTCGGCGGTGATCTCCTCGGCGGCGTCGGCGGATTCCTCGAGAACCGGGTTGTTGACGATCTCCTGATTGATCATCTCCTTCAGCTCCAGGCGATTGAGCTGAAGCACGGTCACCATCTGGACCAGTCCCGGCGTGAGGATCTGCTTCTGCGCGACCTTTAACTGCAGACGTGGCGAAAGCATGCTCATCCGTTCTCATTATACGGTGACATGACCGTCATGGTCGCGGCCCGCGGGGTTGCGCAGTACGCTACAGATTGAACGACTCGCCGAGATAAACGCGCTTCACTTCCGGATCGCGTCCCAGCTCATCCGGACTGCCATCGCGGAAGATTCGTCCGTTGTTGATGATATAAGCGCGGTCGGTGACCATGAGCGTCTCGCGCACATTGTGATCCGTCACCAGGATCCCGATCCCCGACTGCTTCAAATCGTAGATGATGCGTTGAAGTTCCAGCACCTGGATCGGATCGATGCCGGAGAACGGCTCGTCCAGCAGCAGAAAGTGCGGTTCAATCGCGAGCGAACGCGCAATTTCCACGCGCCGGCGCTCGCCGCCCGAAAGCATGTATCCCTTGCTGCGCCGCACGCGATCCAGGCCGAGCTGTTCGATCAGTTGTTCCATCATGCGCCGGCGATCGCGCGAGTGCATGTCGCGCGTTTCCAGGATCGCCATCAGGTTTTCCTCCACGCTCAGTTTGCGGAAAACGGATGCTTCCTGCGGCAGGTAGCTGATCCCCCTCCGCGCCCGCTTGAACATCGGCATGGAGGTGAGGTCTTCGCCGTCGAGGAGGATCTTGCCCGAATCGGGTGTGATCAACCCTACAATCATGTAGAACGAGGTCGTCTTGCCCGCGCCGTTCGGCCCAAGCAGGCCCACCACCTCACCCTGGCTGACGTGAACGCTTACGTTATCCACCACCTTGCGACCGCGGTAGCTCTTGGAAATGTCGCCGGTCTCGAGGATCATTTCTTCTTTTTATTCAAATGACTCTTCACCTGGGCTTTGGAGGGGAGGGCTAATACCTCAAGCTTATCGTCCTCGGTCCAGTACGTAAGCCTGGCGCCCCGGGACACGCCCTTCAGGCTATCCACCAGAAGAGCTTGGTCCCCGTGAAGAATGATCTTGTGTTCATCGGTGTAGTACTCCGAATGGACTCCCGTACCGGTGCGCTTGCGTTGCAGAACGGTGTCGACAATCTCGACGTGGCCATCGGCGAAGGCTTTCTCCAGGCGGGAGCTGTCGTCGTCATCCGCCGCGGTTTCCTTCGGCTTGCCCGCGTCGGCCTTCTTCTGCTCTTTCAGAAACGACCGGATCTCGTCGCCTTTGACGGAAAGTCCCGGGCGGTTCATGGTCGCCCCGCCGCTGTAAAAGGCAAGGCGATCCGTATCCGTATAAACCAGCCTGGGAGCCTTTACCACCGTGAACGGAGACGAGCCGCTCTTCCTGGCATCCGCCGCCGTCGCGTCTGCTTTTGGATCGCCCTTCTGCTTATCGATCAGTTGCGAAATCACTTTACCATCCGCAATCAGCGTGTGCTTCGCCCGGTCGATATCGATGCTGTCCGCCTGAATGCGGTCTGTACCCTGCCACAGAACGGCGCTGCCTTCATAGTGAATCAGCGCATTCTTGTTGGCGGATGTCATGCGGGCGGCCATGCCCTGCACCGGCTGATCGCCATCCAGCAGGCCGGAGGAAGTACCCTGCTTCTTGCTGTCTTCCTTCTTATCGGGCAGTCGGCTGGTGTTGACATGGCCATCCGCCTTGTAGTCGCCGGTCTTCTGATCGATCAGGATGTGGTCGGCGGAGGTCGAACCGCTGGCGTCCCAGATGCGGGCGTCGCGAAGCAGGTCCATCACGTTCTTGTCGTTTTCCAGCAGCGCCATGGCGGCGCGCGCCTGCCGGTCGCCCTCGTGATAAGTGAAGTTGTCCCATTGCCGCATGGTCTTCATCTGGCCTTTTTCGTCGAACTCGGCTGTCATGTTGACGCTTGCGGTCTTGCTGTTCTCGGGCACCGGCTTCTTTGCCTTGAGAGCCCGCGCCTTTTCCACTTCGTCCGGAAACGTGTCCGTGGTGACGTTGGTAGTTACAAAAGACTTGATCGTGTTGTTCGGGCCGTAGATGATGGTCATTGCGTCGCCGGTCAGGACGCGGTGATGCTGTTCGGGCAGATTGGGCAGGAACTCCAGTCCGCTGGGCGCTTGCGTCTGTACACGTTCGATTTCTTTGCCGCCGGTACGCATGAACAG
>JAOAPQ010000522.1 GCA_025462965.1 Bryobacterales bacterium | reverse complement strand
CCCGGCTTCAACACTCATCGGATGACGGTGAATGTTTCACCGGGTACTGCCACGACTGCAGACGTGAAGTTGGAGGTCGGCCAGGAATCCACGGCAATCCAGGTCACGGAGGATTTCGCACAGGTGGATACGGAAAATCAGACAGTGGCTACTACGATTAGCCAGACCCAGGTTTCCAACCTGCCAAGTCTCACCCGAAATCCATACGATTTCATGGCTCTCTCAGGGAACGTGTCGAACTCGACCGGCGGTACGACGCTCAGAGGGGCCAACGGCTACGCGATCAACGGGCAACGCTCGACTTCAACCAACGTTCTTCTGGATGGCTCCGCGAACAACGACGAGTTTTACGCGAACGTAGGACAGCAGGTTCCGCTTGATTCGGTCGAGGAGTTCACGATTCTCACGAGCACCTTCACGGCCGAGTTTGGACGGGCCGGAGGCGGCGTCGTCAATGTTGTTACGAAATCCGGGACCAACTCGTTCCACGGGAGCGTGTACGAATATAATCGCGTTTCCGCTCTTGCATCCAATAGCTTCAACAATAATGCAAACGGAATCCCAAATCCCGTCTTTACCCGTAACCAGTTTGGATTCTCGGTTGGCGGTCCGGTGATTAAGAATAAGCTGTTCTTCTTCCAGAACACGGAATGGATCCGGGTTCGCGCCGGTTCGGTCAACACCGCGTACGTACCTACTCCCCAACTGATTGCGGCGGCTGCGCCGACTACCCGTAGCTTCTTCTCTTCTCTTGGCGCTCTCGGGAGCGGCACCAGCATTCTGCAGAGCTATACACGCAATCAGTTGATCGGGCTGGGGCAGGATCCCTGCAAAGGAGGAGCCGCAACCGGCGCTTGCGCCGCCTTCGATCCAAACACCCCGATGTTCAGCAGAGTTGCGTATGCCACCGCAACCGACCAGGGCGCCGGCATTCCACAGAACACTTACGAACTGGTCGGCCGGGTCGATTACAACCTCAGCGACAAGACTCAAATGTATGGCCGGTACGCTCTCTATAGTGAGGCTGATGCCCTCGGGAGCGTTTCATACAGCCCCTACTCCGGTTACAACAGCGGTCAGACCTTTTTCAATAACAATGGACTGTTTTCCGTAACCCACACTTTTACACCCCGCCTGGTAACGCAGGACAAGGTTGTCTTCAATCGGCTGAACAATATTCAGCCATTTGGAGCGGCGCCGATCAGCCCGACTCTGTACACCGGACCCTCCAGTTCCGCGACGATCCTCGGCAACAACATAGCGTTCCCCGGCTACGATCCGTTCACACCGGGCAACAGCATTCCGTTCGGCGGTCCTCAGAATTTCGTGCAGCTCTATCACGATATGAGTTACGTGGTCGGACAGCACCAGTTCCGGTTTGGCGGCTCTTACGTTTACCTCCGCGACAATCGCACGTTCGGGGCGTACGAGACCGCCGTTGAGGCCCTGAGCAGCGGCAATCTGGGCCAGTCGCTTGATAACTTTCTGACCGGCAACTTGTACGAGTTACAGGTTGCGATCAATCCGCAGGGCAAGTACCCGTGCTCGAGCAATGCGATCGCCGCCACCAATCCGCCGCCGAGTTGCGCAATTACGCTCCCGGCAACCCAGCCGAATTTCAGCCGCAGCAACCGTTATCATGAATTCTCCGCGTACGTTCAGGACACTCGCAAGGTATCGAAGAACTTCACCTACAACATTGGGTTGCGCTGGGAGTATTACGGGGTGCAGCACAATAAGAACCAGCAACTCGATTCCAATTTCTACGATGGATCCGGTGCCACGGTGCAGCAACAGATTCGCAACGGAAGCGTTCAGATCGCACCGAACAGCCCGGTAGGCGGGTTGTGGCAACCGGATTACGGCGACTTTGCGCCACGTCTCGGAGTCGCGTGGGACGTGTTCGGAAACGGAAAGACCAGTTTGCGCGCCGGCTATGGTCTCGGCTATGAGCGCAATTTCGGCAACGTCACGTTCAACGTGATTCAGAACCCGCCGAATTACGAAGTCCTCGCGGTATTCGGTTCTACCGCGTCGCCCGTGCCGCTTACTACTTCCAACCTTGGCCCGCTTAGCGGCACAAGCGGCACCGCAGGTCTTCGCACCGCCAGTCTGCGGAACGTCGATGCCCACATTTCCACGGCCAAAGCCCAGAACTGGAGCCTCACTCTTGAACATGAGCTTACCCCCGGTGTGTTGGTTAGCCTCGGCTACAGCGGGTCCGCCGGCTCCAGCCTCTATGGAATCGCGGCCCTCAATCGGTTGGGGTACGGCAACGTTTACCTCGGCGATCCATGCAGCGCGGCAGCCGGCGATTGCACTTCCCGGCTGGTGAACAGTCAGTACACGGGCATCAACCGCCGCGACAGCATCGGTTCGTCCGTATACCACTCGCTGAACATCGGCACAACCATTCGCAATGTCCACCATACCGGCCTCGACCTGGTCGCCAATTACACATGGTCCCATGCGATCGACAACCTGAGTTCCACGTTCTCCGATACCGGCGCGACCACCGCCAATAACGGCGACTTCGTTCTCGGTTATCTCGATCCGTTCAATCCAGGTCTGGATCGCGGCAGCGCCGAATTCGATGTCCGCCAGCGCGTCACCGTCGCGCCTGTTTACCAGGTGCCGTTTTTCAGCAATCCCGGTCTCACCAACAAGGTTCTGGGCGGCTGGACCGTGTCGGCCATCTTTGTTGCTCAGACCGGCAGCCCCTATTCGATCTTCGACAGCACCAACTCTTTGAACTATGCACCTCGGGCCGCATTCAATGGCAAGGTTTCCGGTACATCGCTGATCAACACCGGCGCGCCCAACACTTTCCAGTTCCTGACGTTTCAGAACGCGCAGATCGATCATTTCAATTCCCCTCTCTGGGGTTACTCCGACCTCCCACCGTTCCCGAGCAACATGTCGGGCCGGGACGCCTTCGTCGGGCCGGGCCGCTTCAATCTCGATTTCTCCCTTTACAAGTCGTTCAAAGTCTCAGAGCGATTCAATGTGCAGCTTCGGGGCGAAGCCTACAACATCCTCAATCACTCCAACCTGGCGCTGATCGGCGGCTCCGCCGATCTCGGAACCCAGAACTATGTGACCGCACAGTTTGGCGTGCTGCCGACTGGTAACGCGGAGCGCCGAAATATCCAAATTGCGGCACGAGTCACGTTCTAGGGCGTGTTCTAGAACTGCGGTCTTACTTCTGTATTGAACGCCTTCGCGGGCTCCCTTTTCCGGCCTGACTCCGTGTCAAACCACGGAAAATGGGCTTTTTGTGGTAAAAATGGATAGGTCCACAGTTGTCTTCCACTCAGGCTATACCCATTCTCACGCGTGATATTGAAACCACCGTGCTCCCGAACGGCATTCGTGTCATCACGGAAGCCATGCCGCATGTCCGCTCCGTTTCCGTTGGATTCTGGATCGGCTCCGGCTCCCGCCGCGAGACGCCGGAACAGAACGGCATCTCGCACTTCATCGAGCACATGCTGTTCAAGGGAACGGCGACCCGTACCGCCGAGGATATCGCGCGCTCCGTCGATTCCATCGGCGGCAATCTGGACGCCTTTACCTCCAAAGAACTTGTCTGTTACAACACAAAAGTCCTGGACGAACACCTCTCGCGCTCCTTCGATGTGTTGACGGACCTGCTGCTCCACCCAGCTTTCCGGCCCGACGATATCGATCGCGAAAAAGGCGTCATTCTTGAAGAGCTGAAGATGGATTCGGATAATCCGGATTACCTGGTCAACGAAATCTTCTGTTCGAATTTCTGGAAGGATCACCCTCTTGGTAAAGCGATTCTCGGCACGCGCGAGACCGTGAAGCGCTTCGACCGCGACATGCTTCAGTCGTTCTACAGGGGCGTATATACGCCGGAGAATCTGGTCATCACCGCGGCGGGCAACCTGAAGCACGGGAACCTGGTTCGCCTGGCGTCCGAAGCGTTCGCGGGGTTGCCGCCGGGCGGACCGGTCCCCGAGCAGCCCGCGCCGGGCACGCACGCGCGTATCGTTCTCCGGACGAAGAAGGAACTCGAGCAGGTGCATCTCATTCTCGGCGTTCCCTGTTATCCTGTGGCGCATGAAAAGCGCTTCGCGTGCTACGTGCTGAACACGCTGCTGGGGGGCGGCATGAGCTCGCGCCTCTTCCAGAACATACGTGAACGGCAAGGCCTGGCGTACTCCGTCTACTCGGACCTCAGCAATTACAGTGACACGGGGTGCCTCTCGGTTTACGCCGGGACATCTCTCGAATCCGCGCGCAAGGTCGTGGAATGCGTAATGGCCGAATTCCGCAGCCTGAAGCAGGACGACGTGCCCGAGGAGGAACTTCGCCGCGCGAAGGACCATCTGAAGGGGTCGCTCATGCTGAGCCTGGAATCCACCTCCAGCCGGATGTCAAACCTGGCGCGTCAGGTAATGTATTTCCCGCGCTTCTTCTCTCTCGATGAGTTGGTGGAACGCATCGAGGCCGTGACGCCCGAGCAGGTCCGTCAAATCGCGCAGACGTTCTTCGAGCCGAAGCAGATCGCGCTGACCGTGCTGGGCAATCTGGACGGCTTCCGCATCACCCGCGACGAACTGGCCTGCTAGCCCGGTGCGCTCCCTCCTCCTCTGCGCCGCTCTGGTGGCTGCCCCGCTTTGGGCCGCGGACTGGAAGGCGCGCAAGCCGCAAGGCTATCTGAGCGATTTCGCGGGCGTGGTTGACGCGCCGAGTAAGGCCGCACTGGAAAATTACGCGGGCGAGGTCGAGCGCTCGACCGGCGCCCAAATGGCTTTCGTGACCGTCAAGACGCTCGATGGCGAACCGATCGAGGATGTGGCCAACGATCTTTTCCACGCCTGGGGCATCGGACAGAAGAACAAGGACAACGGCGTTCTGTTTCTGCTGGTCACCGGAGACAGGCGCAGCCGTCTGGAAGTGGGTCATGGCCTGGAGCCCATCCTGCCCGATAGCCTCGACGGCATGGTGCTCGTGCAAATGCGACCCGCTCTGCGCGCCGGCCGGTATGGGGAAGCGCTGC
>JAOAPQ010000516.1 GCA_025462965.1 Bryobacterales bacterium | reverse complement strand
GCTGTTTAGTCAAGTCTTGTATGCTGGATTGCATTGAGTTAATGATTGGTTTGTTACGTTTGCCGACCTTTTACTTAAGTATGCGGGAGCGGAATAATAGGGTGAAGGGTACGGGAATGTTGGATTTCCGCGAGGCGAAAACTTCCTAGCCCACGGAATTCCCGCCCACCTCAATGAGGCAGAAGACTGCCAGGAGTTAGCCAGCCACGACATTGTTGTTGCCGGCGAACGCGTTTGATGTCGTCGGCTGTGGGCCGGAACAGAAGTGGGATTCTGTTCACAATGACATGTGCTGCGGCGTCAGATATCGAATCAACGTGCCTTGCGTTCGCCGCGTTGACCGGGAACTATTTCCGCGCACCAGTCGGAAGACAGACCCCCAACTGCTGCCGCGCAGCCTGATCCAGATCACCAAGCGGAAACACAACTGTCTCCCCCGGAAACAGATCGGTGATTGTGAGTGTTTTCTCCGGGAGCGGCACGTTCAGCGTTGCCGCCGCAAGGCCCGTAGTTCCCGCGGAGCCATTGCCCATCTTTTCCTCCCTTCCTTCCAACTTGTGCGGAAGTCCGGGGTTTCCATCCGCTGACACAGAGAAAATTCGGTCCGTTTGCGGCTGAGGCGACCAAGTCAGTTGGATTTCCCCCTGGTGGCTGGCAATATTGCAGGTAAGACTTAATCGGTACAGCGCCGGTTTCCGCGACGCCACATCACGGACGATGCTGGCGACAAGAAGGGGCGCTTTCGACTTGGGACCTTCGGTGCGGATCACGGTCCAACGCTTCGCTCGCTCGGCTTGCGCGGTCGTGGCCGCGACCCATGCATCGCGCGTGGCCTCGTCGGGAATTTTTAATCCCGCTGCGCCCATGGCGCCGCCTTGCAACTTGCTGAGCAACATCGCCGCCAACGGCGGGTTTGCATGTGCCGCATCATAATGTTCGAGCGACAACCCGCCATTCTTCGTCGCCTCGGTATGGCATACGGCGCAGTACTTCTGCACTAACGCGTTTTGCTGTCCCGGCGACATCAGTTCAGCTGACAGAGCCGGTGTCGTCATCACTAATGCGGCAAAAAAAATACACTGATAGCGACTCGCGCTGTTCACAGCAGAATGCATGTTGGCTTTATCCTCGGCACTCACATTCTACTAGGGGTCTGAGTTAGAAATCCGTTGAATCATTCCGGTGGCTGTGGGTGGCCATTCGCCAGGCTGAAAGCCTGCGCACGATTGCTCAGACTTGTTTGCCATCGACCCCGGATATTCAAGACCCATGCAATTGCATACATCCTGCTGCTCGTCTGGTACCTATGTCCGCCACGTCCCGACAGGTCTATTGAGCGGGCTGATCCTGGCACTTCTCGGTCGTAAACGTTACCGTTATCCCGGTTCGCTCTCGACCCTCAAGCCCCTCAGCAATTACGAGGTTTTCATACTCAATCGTTGATACAGAATGCAAACCCGTCGACATTGACATGCGCCTCAACTCCTTTCCGCGCAAAGTGAGCGGCACCAACTCCAAAATAAAGTTATCTACAGCCATGGTGCTTTTCACTCCCGGCTGCCGGTCGTCCGGTCCGACTGAGGGAAGCTGGACTCTGCATACGTTGCCGTTCATGGCGTAATCAACAACCATCTCTCCCGCCGGGATTCTAAAGGTCTGCCTGGCGAGTGGAGAACCGTACTTTGCGCGGATATCGGCTGCAAATTTAGCCCCGTCTATTTGGCCTAAGGCAGATAATGCCAACCCGATGAAGGTCGCGAGAAAACGGAGAGTCAGTTTGGCGTCCATTGTTCAATAATACGCCGAGGGAGCAACCGAACGCCGCCGAGGCGGACGAATTCAGTCTCGCAAAGGACCCTTTATAAGACGTGCGATACTTTGACGCAATTTCTGTAGCCCTACAACTAACTTGGAAAACCTATTTTGGTATTCGTTTGAGTTGAAACGGTTTCATCCCCGATGGCTGTAGCAACTGGAGTGAGGTAGTTCCCTCGCCGGCTACCCGCATCTCATAGTCGACAACGTCTCCATCGTCCTGCCGAACTTTTATGAGTAAAACACCATTCTCGAGTTCGCGACGAAACACTACTTCTTTGTGCCTTAAGTCTCCATTTACTTCGGTGATTTCTCCAGTCCCGTTGGCCCGAACGTCTGCAGTCACGACCAATATCTCCGGCGGCATAGCAGGGCTGACGATCACGCGGACGAAGGGTTTACTCGCGTGTTCGCCCATCCAGGTACCCACAAATGGCGTCCACGGCCCCGCGCAAATCCCACGCGCTGCGGCAAAGGTGAAGATAAAAAAAGCACGGCGACTCGCAGAACTAACCGTGGGCGTTTGCATGTACTAAATATAGACCGCTGCTTTAAAGGTCGTAAACCCTCTAGCAAGTAGAGGTCTCGATTTGAAATTCTGGCCGCCATCGTGTCTCGCAAAGGACCCAATGGTAACCACTCTGATCCTTGCGTGCATTGACAGCCAACCAGCAGGTTTTACTTCAAGCATGGTCGAATGCGTTCATTGTTCTATTGGGGTTAATGTGACTTGCGGGGCGGCGGATACGGCGATATCGAGTTTCGTGCCCTTGGTCTCGTAAAGTTTCAGGAAGTCCGGATCGAATTGATTGCCTGGTTCCAGATCGTTCCAGGCGTAAACATGATACTTGCCGGGAGCGATTGACTGTATAGTGAATCGGCCGTCTTGGTCGGTATTCGATTGCTTATAAAGATCGCTCCGGTCCGGTGCGGGCGGGTCCGGAATCAGCGTTACGATCGCGGATGGAGCTGGTTTTCCCTCGGCATTCACAACGGAGCCTGCGAGCGTCGCTGCGTTTGCACCTAGCGTTATCTCTAACGGTGTTGACCCGCCTCCCGGAGGAAGCGTCAAGCTGCTCTCCAGAACGTCCTGATCTCCGAAACGAATTGCTTTTAAGTACAGTCCTTCCGGCAGAGAGGACACGTTCACACGGAAGCGGCCGGGAAAAACGCTTGTGAGTATAAACGTGTCATCGTCCGTAGTGGACGCGTTCGGCACATTGATCGCAGGCCCATCGATCGGCTGCAGAGAGACGCGCAGCGGGCCCGAAGCGGCTTTTGGCTTTGCCGCAGGGTCAGCTGCAGCATTCGCGACTTTTTCGGTTTTCACTTGCACGCTTAAATCGAAAGGGGCTGCGACCGTGAGCGTGAGATCGTCCACGTTGTGGTTGCCGATTTCAACAGGTACCGAACCGAAGACCTTGAAGTTACCCATGGAGTTGATCAGCACGAGATTATAAGAGCCGGGCGGGATACGCGAAAGGTCAAAGGCGCCGTCTTTGCCGATGGGCGAAGACGCATTTCTCATAAACTCCATAAAGGTAGACGAACGCGGCGAGACTGTGGCACGGAGCTGTGACCGATCGACGGGCACCTGGCCGGACGCTTTGCCGCGTATATGAAATACCGGGGATTTGAGCAGAGTGATATCGGTGCCCGGGCGGTCGCGGCCGGCCACCAGCTCAATCATGGTGGCCGCAGCGGGATCGGTCACACCGGGATAGTAAGTCATTACCGGCGCTTCTTCCTGCTTTGCGGGCTGGCCCGGCGGCGGCGCAGCAGCGGCGGACCGGAGACCTTGGCCAAAAAACAGATCGCGCGGTTCCGAGGCGCTTATGTAGTATTTGCCCGGCCCCAGGTTCTGGATTTTGTACTCCCCGTTCTCATCCGTCGCAGCGCCACCAGTCGGCACAATCTGGCGCTTGCCGTTATAGAACATGGAACGCATGACCCTAATTTGGGTGCCGGCAACCGGATCTCCGTCGGAGTCGAGCACTTTGCCCGAAATAACGATTTGCGGACTTAGCACGAGGTTGAGAGCGGACATGGTCTGGCCAGAAGTCAAAGCCAGCACGGTACCACTGCCGTTTGGGCGGCGTGCCCCGTATGTCTGACGCTGATAGCCGGGCCGGTCCGCACTCAGTGTGTAACGGCCGGGGTCCACTGCTTCGAAGATAAACTTGCCTTCAGCGTCGCTTGAGGCGGCGTATGGATTGGGCATGGCTTGACCGCTGCCGGGCGAACCTACCCAGCGAAGGGTTAACACAGCCTTTTTGATTGGTTGGCCGGTGCTGGTTACTGTCTTGCCGGAAACAGACGCAGGCTTAGTATCGGTTGAGTCCGCAGGCGCCGGACTCGAGGCTGGCGGCGTTGTCTGGCCGCTAAGCGTCAGAACGCAAAGAGAGGCGATGAGCAGGCGCAAATACATTCTTCACTCCTGATTCGTGAAGTTTAGGCTATCATTTTCCTTCGGGGCCCGAAGGGAATTCAATTGTCGAATTTACCGCGACGTTGACTGCGCCGACTCAGAAAGCGGACTACCTCGTCGTTCGGTCCTCTAACCTGAAGAAGGACGAGCAGCCTGCGCGAGACGGAATCCTCGGGCCAATAGGAAAGCCCGTTCATTGCATATCGCCGCACGCCAGCGTCGGGATGGTACAGATACCCGATCACGAACTCGAGCGAAGGTTCATCGGGCAGGCCAAGGACGCCCGGCAGCACATCAGACAGGAGCTCTGCGGGATCTGTGGGAGCACGCTTGCGCAAAGCATCCAGCCACTGCGCGCGCTGATTGGGCTTTGACGGAAGAACCTCAATCGAAATCCACTCGGAACGAAGCCTGATGTCCTCCTGCCCAAGCGCTCCGAAGGGGCTATT
>JAOAPQ010000504.1 GCA_025462965.1 Bryobacterales bacterium | reverse complement strand
CGATGATGACGCTGCCGGGGTTGCGTGACCGCTCGATCCTGGTCAACAGCATGAGCAAGACGTTCTCCGTGACCGGATGGCGCGTGGGCTGGGTGATCGCATCGCCGGAACTGACGGATTCGATTCGGAAGGTTCACGACTTTCTCACTGTTGGCGCGGCATCGCCTTTGCAGCAGGCGGGCGCGATGGCGCTCGGCCTGGGCGACGATTACTTCGCGCATCTTTCGCATGACTACGGCGAACGCAAAGAGAAGCTGCTCGGCATCCTGGAAGGCGCCGGCTTCCGCTGTTACCGGCCGAAAGGCGCTTATTACGTGATGACCGATATTTCGCAATTCGGCTTCGAGGACGATTTCGCCTTCGCGCGGCACCTGCTCGAACATGTCGGTCTGGCCGGCGTGCCCGGCTCGAGTTTCTACGCCAACGCGAAGGACGGAGCGCAGCAGATTCGCTTCTGCTTTTGCAAGAAATTCGAAACTCTTGAGGCCGCGGGCGAACGTCTGCGGCGGCTCGTTCCGTCCCGGCGGGATTAGAACAGGCGTTCCTGCTTCTTCAGCGTCCCGAACGAGCCCACGTTGGCGATGGAGAAAGCTACGCGGAACTGGTTTTCATTCCGCCCCGGGATACCAGTAATCCTGCGGAACTGCACGCTGATACCGCAGCAATCGGTGTTGTAGTTGACCTGGGAACTCGCATATGTCAGAAAGCCCTGGCGGAAATC
The DNA here is from genome assembly GCA_025462965.1 of Bryobacterales bacterium. Classification (GTDB taxonomy): domain Bacteria; phylum Acidobacteriota; class Terriglobia; order Bryobacterales; family Bryobacteraceae; genus JALYXI01. The sequence goes on along the minus strand of JAOAPQ010000504.1, from coordinate 12,269 downwards.
GTAGATCAGTGTAGAGGCCGTGTTGAATCCGCGGCGGTTCGGGTCGCCGTAACCGACCGTGGTGCGAAGCTGGTTCGCGCTCGGCGTCAGGACAGGATCCGTGTGCACCATATTGTGTCCGGCGGAAACGAAGTATTTCTTCCTGCGAACCTCGGCATTCAGACCGCTGTTCACAATTCGATGGAAGAGCGGGTCGTAATCCGTGCGCCACTCGAAGCCTATTCCCGGGATCGGAGTCGCGCGCAGGGAGGAAACCACAGGCGAGTAGTTTCTCGGCCCGTTGAGAAACGCGTAACCGGTGAGATCGAAGGAGCTCATCACTACATTCCTTTGTCCGGGGACGACAGCGCCGCCGAACGTGGGATCGAAGAACCGTTTCTGCGAGACCTCCCAGGTGAAGAGCTCGGAGATTGTGTCGCCCCGCTTGGCGTAAAGGCGGTTTGTGAGCGAAAGCTCGACTTCGTTGGTATCGCTGAAGAGGTCGTTCTGGTCGTACCGCACGGTATCGGCGTAGTTGGAGATTCCGGTGACATAGCGATAGGTAGCGCGTGGTTCGATGACGTGCTTGAGTTGATCGCCGAGCCACGTTTTCTTCTTGAAAACGCGTTCTACAGTGGGCATGATGAGGACCACGGAAAGCTCCGGGGCGTTGCGCAGGAGCGGTTGCCTCACGAACTGCCCGGCTTGCAATTCTTCGCTGTAGTAAGCCTCGTGGAGCTTGAAGCTGGGGACAAGGTGAAAGCCTCCCCAGTGGAACGCGGTCACCACGCCGGGATCGGCGGTGGCGCGGCGCGAGAACTGCTGGGTCTGATTCTTGCCGTCCACCGTCTCCACAAAATTCGGGTACGTCACGATGGGCACGCTGCGATAGAGCAGTCCGCCGCTCGTGTCGAAGAAGCCCCAAAGCGGAAGCCAACCGCGTAACAGTTGATGATCGCGGCTCCCGAATTCGAACTCCGGCAGCTTGCGGATCAGGATAACGTTGTTCGTTACGGCATCCTGAAAGTTTTCCAGCCGCGAGGCGACGACATTGAACGTGTACGAATTGAAGCTCTTAGACAGGTAACCGACGGACCTGGATTCGGAGTTGATCGCCTCGGTGTAGGATTCGGTGAAGTTCTGGCGGAAGACGAGGGAACTGAGGTAGTTCACATTCCCGCGCGCCGTCCAGCCATCGGCGAGATCGGCGTGGCCGGTCATATAGAGATCGACCCCGCCCTGCTTCAGGCGGTCCTGCACGCCGTAGAAGATCGCATCGAAATCGGATTTCTGCGTCGGCTTGCCGCGGAACTCGACGTGGTGCGCGAATCCGCGCGACGTGAAGTCCTGCAGATGGTACGTAACGTCGTAGCTGCGGTTGATGGCCCAGTAGTAGCCGATTCCCAGCATCACGCCGCGAGTGGAACTGTTCCCGATATTGGGCGTAAGAAAACCGCTCTGGCGCGGTTCTTTCTTTAGAGACTTATAAAAGATGGGAGTGTAAAAAAGCGGTATCTTTCGCAATCGGAACCATGCTTTGTAGGCCAGCGCGCGGTCCTCGGGGATGATGTCAAATTTGGGTCCGGTGAGCGTCCACCATGGATTGGGAAGGTCGCAGCCGGTGATCATGCCATCGTGCAGGATGTACTTGTCTTCGAGGCGTTCGGCCCACTTGCCCTCAAAGTAAAACGGATTGTCGGAGGTCAAGCTGCCGGGATGCGCGTTGATCTTGGTTTTCGTATATCCCTTGATCTCGTAGAACTTGCCCCTTTGGCTCTCTGTGTTGTAGTCCGCGCGCGCGCAGACGATGATCTCGTTTCGCTCGTAGTGTTGAAAGTAGACATGCCCGCGCGCTTCGGCGTCGTGTGTCTCCTCGTTGAGATCCAGTTCGTCGGCCTTGAGCACCATCATGGCTCCTTCAACCACAACATGGCCCCGCAAGTGCCACGTGTTGCCGTCCTTGGTTTGCGTATCGGCGGTGAAGTTGTACTCTCCCAGTTCCGGCTTTTCCGGCCGGGGTAGCCGCGTCTTGAAATCGGGTTTCGGAAGCGTGGCGGGTTCGTATTGAGTGGGCGTTGCAGGGGTCGCCGGAGCCCCTGCTTGCGAACTGTTTATTTGAGGTAACAGATTCGGGGAGAAGAGCAGCGCTAGAGATAACAAAAATAATGCACGAAGAGAGAAAATTCCGTGACAAAGAACTACCGTTATGGTACTCAGAGGATAAGCGCTATTGCGTGGAAGGGGCCCCAACGCGCCAACGTAGCATGGGCTCGATGTCTGCGCAAGCCGTGTGTTCGTTTCACCTGTAAGATGACTTGCAATTATTGCCGCTCGATAAATTCGGAAGCCGACCATCGGTGCCGTAGATGTGGCCGGAGGCTGCTTGGTTCCGCAGTTGCGGCTCCGGCCGAATATTCCGAACGGGCCGTGCAGGCGCTTGGCGCGAACGCCCTGGCCGCCGCGGCAGCCGCCACGGCGGAAATCCGGCCCGCAGCGTATCAACAGGCGTCGCGCCCGCAGACTCATTCCGCGCAACCCCTGCTGTTCGCTGACGAGAATTCTCCCAAGGTGATTCCCTTTTCACGTAAGTCCGCGACTGTGGAATCTTTGCCGGAAACGGCGGAACTGTTTCCACCGAAGGTGGGCGCGCCAAAACAGAAAGCACCTCCGAAGCGTAAAGCCGCCGGCGATTCGTTTGGAGACCAGACCACGCTCGATTTTCTCCCAACCGCTTCGCCACTGAAAAGCCGGACGTTGAAGACAACTGTGGAAGCCGTCATCTATTGCGATGCGCCTGTGGCCAGTCCGATGCATCGCGCCATGGCGGCAACACTCGATGCCAGCATGATAGTGATCGGGTTTGGCATTTTTCTGGTGATCTTCCAGATCTTCGGCGGCGCGTTCGCCTGGAGCAAGCAGAATATCGCTCTGGTGGCGGCGGCCCTGGGGCTGATCTCGATGTTCTATGGCTTCGTGTGGGTGCTGGCGGGGCGGGAGACGATGGGGATGGCGTGGACGTCGCTGCGCATTCTCAACTTCAACGGCTTCCCTCCGGACCGGAAAAGCCGGGCGCTGAGGATGCTAGGTTGCTGGTTGAGCTTTTGCTCGGGGATGATCGGGATCTTCTGGGCCCTGGTGGACGAGGAAAGCCTGACATGGCATGACCACATGTCGAAGACTTTCCCCACACTACGCGAAACGAATACCGGCTTCTTCCGGCCGTAAGAATTACTGCGCCGGGGCGGCGGGGCCGAAATAAGCGTCGTCGAAGGTCACCGGCGATTTCTTCCGCAGTTCGTCGAGCTCCTTCTTCGCGATTTCCGGTCCGAGCTTTTCAGTGATCTCGGGTTTCGCTTCCTCGAAACTCTTGGCCTGTTTCTCATCCACCTTGATGAGGTGATATCCGAACTGGGTCTTCACCGGCTCGCTGACCTGACCGGCGGGCAAAGCAAAAGCCGCCTGCTCAAAAGCGGGCACCATCTGGCCATGCTTGAACGTCCCCAGATCGCCACCGTTGGTGCCGGAACCGGCGTCGTCCGATTCCGCCTTCGCCAAGGTCGCAAAGTCGCCTCCGGCCAGCAGCTTCTTCCGAAGGTCCTGTGCTTTCGCCAGCGCCTCTTCGTCGGTTAGTTCCTTCTCTCCGGCACGGAGCGGAACCTGGGAGCCCTTAAACCGGATCAGGATATGCCGACCTTTCGCCTGTTCGAAATCGGCCTTGTGATCGTTGTAATACTTGCGGGCAGATTCGTCGTCCACCTTGGCGCTCTTCACCATTTCCGTATAGAGGGCGCCTGCGAGAACGTTTTGGCGGTCAAACGCGAGTTGCTGCTTTACGGTCGGTTGTTGATCGAGGTTCCGCTTCTCCGCTTCCTTCGAGAGAACCTTCAACTGCACTAAACGCTCTGCGAATTGCCGTTTCTGGGCGCCGCGTGCCGCGGTCTGGTACTGCGGAGGGAGAGCGCCGACCAAAGTGTCGTACTCTTTCACGGTAATCTTCTCGTCGCCGACGGTGAGGATCACCTGATTGGGATCAGCCACCGCGAGGCCGGACGGGTTAGCGAGGATATTCTTTGAGGGCGAAGTTTTGTCTGCCGCCCCCGGTGTGGCGGATTTCGGGGCGGGCGCAGGAGGAGTCTGCGCGGATGCCGTGACCAGAAATCCAAGAAATATCGAGGGTATAAAATGCTTCACCCACCCATGTTACCGTACCGCCAAGCGGGGGTCCGCTCCCTGTTTCCATGTACAATACGAGTCTTCATGCTGCAAAAGTATCGAGGGATCGAGTCCATCCTGGTAGCCGACGACGAACCGCTGGTTCTTTCATTGGCCAGAATGATCTTGCGCAACCACGGATACCAGGTGCTGCTGGCAAAGGATGGAAAAGAAGCGCTGGATCTCCACCAACAATCCGGACATGTCGACCTGCTTCTTACCGACGTCATCATGCCTATGATGACTGGACCAGAGCTGGCGCATGCCTTGAAGCAGGAAGTCTCCGATCTGCGGTGCGTATTCATGTCGGGGTACGACAGAGAACAGATTCAGACCCAAGGGGTGGAGGGACTCGGTTGCGATTTCCTGCGCAAGCCCTTTACCCCCCACGCGCTGCTCAAGATAGTACGCGAGACACTGGACGCGGACAAAGAGCCGGATCCGAACTGAATCCGTCTTACGCCGCAGGCTCCACTATGGCAGACATCGATCCCTTCGACCTCGGCAGGCGCCAATCCGGCCCGTACATCTGTATCTGATCCCGCGCGAACTCAGCCTGCGGCAGCTCACACGTCACAAGCACGGTTCGGCCGCGCGCGTCCACCTCCTCGGCATGGCGGAACGCCTGCTGCACCGTGAAGATGAAAATTTTCTGAAGCATTTCGATAACGTAATCGTAAGTGTGGTCGTTGTCGTCGATCAACACCACGTGGTAAAGCGGCGTTAAGGAATCCTGGCCGCTAGCCTCGGTTCCGGTTCCCGTGCCCGGAGCGGTGATGGTCTCAGGCATTCCTGGAGATTAGTATGTCACGACGCGGCGAATCCACGTCAGTGCCCGGCAATCGCGCGCGCAGTAACGGGATGTCGCGACACCGCGTCCGCGTTCCAGTCATCTTCGGTATAGAAGTTTCGCCAGACGTCCTCGGAGTCATCGCGGATGCGGTTGATCTGATCGGCTGTGAGGCGTGTCATCCACCTGTCTACGTTCCTGCGGCTGTCCAGCCTCGCAAACGGGGGCCAGCCCTCGCCCGGCCGTTCTAACGGATTCCCTGGACGAGTGCAGACTTCGATCCTCCGTCGCATGGAAGGAGTGTAGGCCAGACCGAGGTGGGCGAATACGGGCTCAAAACGGATCACCGGATCCCGGGATAAGTCTTCGTGGCGGATGAACAGCCAGTCCGGATGCAGTTGCCTGTATTTCGCGATCACGTGGTGCGTAATACGCCACAACAGAATACTGTCGTCCACGATGCCGCAATCGATCCTCGCGTGGCGCTGAATTTCGTCTTCGAATGGAGCTAACTGGTCCGACATGAGCTCGGACTGTTCGAGGAAGTTCGAAAAGCGATGCCGAAACGAAGCTTTGATGAGACTGTTTACAAATGCCGCCGGGTGGCGAATCATTACGACCACGTGGGCGTCGAACTTCGAAGCGATCCATTCGGCGGCGAATAGAGCGAGAGGGTCCTTCAGCAGGGCTCGCCTTCGTTCAAACCTGTATCGGCCGCTTCTGGTCCAGGCTACGGCCATCTCCGCGACGTCTCTCGCGCTTCTAAGTGTGCCGGATTGGGCCGCCAGACTGTAACGAAACGCGAGCGTCTTCCTCATCGCCCCTTCGTATATCAGTCCATTGTGATCTGCGATGTAAGTGTAGAAATGTTTTGTGTCGAGGCCAAAGATACCCCGTTTATGCTTCGGGTTCAGAGGCTCCCAGATGTAACCGACCTTCGACGAGGTCGCAATCATCTTGCCGGCCCAGGTGGATCCCGATCTATGGGACCCGGTTACCAGAATCGGCAGTCCGGAGCCCTCACCCATGTCTGGGCGAAAGGCTCGTGGTGGCGAGCCAGAGGTACGAAGTCACTCAAAGGCAGTATCACACGAGCCTATTTCGCATTACAAGGGGTCGTGGAAATAATGTAGGAACGTCAGGATTGAACGCGGAGCACCCGGTTCTTAAAGGTGTTCAGTAGTATGTACCCGTCTAACGCTTGCGACATATGCTTGATGTAATAGAGGTCGTACTCCAGCTCGTCGACCGATTCCAACTGCCGGCCGCCTGAGCTATTGATCTGTGCCCAGCCTGTCATTCCCGGAAGTACATTGTGGCGGTAATCGAAGAGAGGTAGTTTGGCTGAGAGCACCTCTGAGTCCTCCGGGGACGCGGGCCGGGGACCCACCACCGCCATCTCCCCTCTGATGACGTTTAGAAGCGCGGGCAAGGCGGCCAGCCCCAGCCGATGGTAAACGGAACCCAGAGCACTCGAGTGTCGGAAGCGGAGCATGTTGAAAATACGAGCATCCCTGCCGAGGCGCGGCACGGTAACGAGTGCGGGCGAGCGAGACCCGATCCGAAGCGCCAGGTAAATGCCCAACAGCAGCGGAGAAAGGACGACGATCAACAGAACAGCCAGCATTCGTCCGACAATTCGCGACAGCCAGAGCGAATTCACCGGCGGCGCAAACTCCGGCAGAAAGGGCACGCGGGCAGGTGAGAGATCGCGGGAACATATGCGCCGGAAAACCGTTTCATACGTAACGCCCGCCTCTTCGATACGGCAGCCGCCGAAACGTAACTCCAGCAGGTCCTGGACAGGCATGTGCTCGCGCCGCTCCGGCAGGCCGACGACAATCCGCCGTGGCTTGTTTTCCGCCACCACTTTCCGGAGAGACGCGAGCGTCCCCAGGACCGGCGCGTTTGCCATCGCAGGGCTCATGGTCGAGCTATCGGCTACATAGCCGGCAACTTCATAACCGGTGGAGGGGTCGCTTGCGATCTCGCGGGTCACCTCCTGAACGGTGGCATTACAGCCCACGAATAGAATCCTCTCGCGCCCGACTGCGTGCAGCAGCACGGCGCTGTACAGCATCCGCCACAGGAGCAGAGCCATCAGCGTGAAAACCGAGCCGTAGAGCATCAGGAAATGCGGCAGAATGTAATCGCGGAACGCGTAGGCGATCAAACTCTGAGCGATCATGGCGACCCCGACAGCCTGGCAAAGCTGCTGGAGGAGCATGACCCGCGACCTCACCTCGATATCGGAATAGAGGTCGAAAACGTAGAGAGCGCCAAGGAGGCTCGCGAGTACGAGGAGCGCCCTCTCCATGCCTCCCTGGTACAGGAAATAGATCAACGGATCCGGCTCGAACAACATCGCCGCGACGTAGAACGCACCGCAGATGAGGAGAATCTCCGAGATAAGCAGCGGGAAAGCTCCTGCGGGGGCATGATGGCGAATAACTCGGATCATAGGTGCTTAAATCCGCTCATTTAATCTGAGAATACGGCGCGGGACGAAGGACGGTGTTACTGATATTGGAGACGATTTCCGCATCCGAATTACCCGGCGCGGATCTCAGCTTTTGCCATTCGGGGTCGGAGCCGAAGTCCTTCCACAGTTTTTCCCGCGCGGCAAGATCGTCATAGCACAGCATGTAAGTCAGGTTCGGCATGTTGGGGCCGATCATGGTTTGTGCGAAGAAAACGGGCGACATGCCCAGCCTGCGAAAGATCGCGGCCTCCCCGTCTTCGAACATCTTGATTTTCCTTCGGAGCGTCAGTGAAGTGTTGGATTCGTAGGTGCGCATCTCAAAGATGCGTGAACCGTTTTGGGCCTTTGCCGCAGGCGGGGTGATCGCAGGTATACCGCTGAAAGCCCTCAACAGGCTTACATCGCGGCGCAGGTAAGGACGGTCGCCTGAAAGGTATGCCTCGAGGCCCTTCTGGTATTCGGGATCGGCGGTAAGCCGCTGGTTGACTGTTTCGACGGAATCAAGCGTAGGATGCGTAACGAGCATGAGCAGAAACGGAGCATGTTCGCTGATCACGGGCTGGAAGAAGCCCACCGGCGGCAGCCCAAGGCGGTGAGCCGCCGGAGCGTAGACTTTGCCGAAGAAATCGTTCGCGCGCTGTGGCTGGGCCCCGTTATTGCTCAGATGGAACCAGTGCAACTCAAAGTACTGGGTCTTGACTGGCGCGCCCGAAGCGGACGCGAGCAATGAGGCTCCTGCTGACGTTGTCATGAAGGTTCTCCGGTTCATGAGAACCAGAGTACTACTGGCAACGAATTACCGGCGCACGCCGTTGTCATCGGCGCCGGCGCCCGGGCCGTCCTTCGCTCCCGCGAACAACTCTTCCCACATGTCGCTATGCTGCTCCCACGCGGGATTTTCGGTTCCGGTGAACTGGATTTCTTCCACGTTCAGCTTGCCATGGCCATAAATGCAGATATATTCGATCCGCGGGCGGCCAAGTTGCAGCATAAGGCTCCAGGACCCGGTCTCGATTGGCATGCGCAGCCTCCGGAGGCACACGCGGCACCGGTAGCGCTGATCCAGAATCGCCAGGTAGGCGAGTCCGTAGGCGATCAGAAAGACGCCACCGATGATGGTGGTGTAAAGCAAATCGTAGCCGAAGCGATATGGCGCCAGATGAAGCAGAGGAGTGCGCGGTTCCCAGAACAGGTTGACCAGCCACAGCAACCCACCCGTGAAAGCGGTGCCCAAAAGCAATTTTCCGAGCAGAAACAGCCAGTACCGCACTGCCCTTTGGATTCGGTCGGGCATCGGATAGTTTCGTTTTTATCCGCGTGAGCTTTTATCCGCGCAATAAGTTCCGCAGAATGAACACGAGGTTGGCCGGACGTTCGGCAAGCCGCCTCATGAAGTAGGGAAACCACGCTTCGCCAAACGGCACGTACACACGGACACGCCAGCCCTCCGCGACCAGCCGCTTTTGCAGATCGCGCCGCACGCCGTAGAGCATCTGAAATTCGAACCTCGAAGGATCGATCTTGTGCTCCTTCACGAACGCGAGCGTCCCGGCGATCATCCGCTCATCATGGGTGGCGATACCAGGATAAACGCCGTCCGCCAGCAACTTGCGCGCCAGCGCGAGAAAATTCTCATCCACCTCCTTCTTGTCCTGGAACGCGGCGGCGGCGGCCGGCTCCAGGTACGCGCCTTTGCACAGGCGCACCCGAATGCCGCGGCGGTTTAACTCTTCGAGATCCCGGGCGCTCCGCCGTAAATACGCCTGGATTACCGCGCCGCAGGATTTCGTCTCCGCGTAGAGGCTGTGAACCATCCCGAGCGTCCGATCCGTATATTCGCTCGATTCCATATCGATGCGAACGAAATTGCGGAATTTCGCCGCCGTGCGGACCACGTGACCGACATTTGCGAGGCACGCGTCTTCGGAAAGGTCGATCCCGAACTGAGTCAGTTTCAGCGACACATTGGCGTCCAGGTCGCCACTGTTGATTTCCACCAACGCTCGCAGGTAGACGTCGCGGCAGGTTTCGGCTTCCGCGAGCGTAGTGACGTTTTCGCCCAGATGATCAAGCGACACCGCCATACCTTGCAGGTTCACCGACCGCGCGACAGTCAAGGCATCGGCCAGGGTCAAGCCCGCGATGAAGCGCGACGAGAGCGGCCGCGCTATTCGCGACGTTTCCATGAACGCCCGAAGGCGGTTCCAGCGGGAGAGAAAAAGCAGCAGATTGCGCAAAGCGACGGCTAACCTTTTTCTAGAATGCTATGAAACCGGGTCAGGCGCTACTAACGCGACGTGAAAACAAGAAATCGTGTAACACTGCTATAACCGATTCGTTCGTACAGTCGAAGGCCCTGGCGGGTGGATTGCAGAATCGTCCGATCGAGGCCCGAGCTGTTCTTCGCGGCGCTAACGGCGTGACGCATGATCGCCTCACCGAAGCCCCTCTCCCGGAACTCCGGCAAGGTCGCGATGTTGTAAACGCCAATCACGCCCGAATCGGTTACAGTCGCGGCGGTCGTTACCGGCTGGCCGTCGTAGTATCCAACCCAGCACAAACAATCTTTGCGGAGGGGGGTCTGTTCGTCAAAGATCTCCTCGAACCACATCAGGGGAACGTGGAAACAAACCGCGCCGATCTGGCAAAACGCGCGGCGGCTCACCTCATCGGAAACGGCCTGGACCTCGAGCACGGGCATTTCCCGCGAGGGGGGGCGAAGAACCTCCGCGACCATGCCGGGCATCTCCGAGGCCAGAAACAGGCCCTGCCGGTCCAAAATCTTGACCGCGCGGCGCCTCAGCGGGGAGGGCAGCCAGTCTTCACAGAGCCAGAATGCCCACGGCAGGCCGCGAGCGCTCATTTGCACGGAAGCCAGGGCGACGCGGCGCAGGAAGTCCGTCTCGTCCGCAACGGGCGAGCTGAAGAACGCCGCGTTGAACATCTGAAACGAAGACCCGAGCGATGCAATGGTGACGCCGGGTAACTCCCGGGATTCCCCCGAATCCCGCCGCGACGCGAGAATCCGGAACATCTGCCGCAAATTCCGTTCCACGGGCCGGAAGTCCATCTTTTCTACTATGCACGGTGTTGCATCTATCCGCGCGGCATGATGTGATGGCAAACTATGGCGAGCAGCGCGCGCGAACTCACGGACATTCAGAATCAGAAACCCACGCGCGTGCGCTATTGGGTTGTGGTCTTCGCGGTGACGCTCGCGATTATCACGTATATCGACCGGGTCGCACTGTCCCAGGCGGCGCCCAGCATTACGAAGGAGTTGGGTCTTTCGAAGACGCAGATGGGAATGGCGTTCTCCGCGTTCATTCTGTTCTATGCGCTGTTCGAAATCCCCAGCGGAGTGTTGGGCGATCGCTATGGGCCGCGCAAGGTGCTGATGCGCATCGTGGTCTGGTGGTCATTTTTCATCGCCGCGAGCGGGCGCGCGTGGAGTTTCGCGTCTCTGGTTGTTATCGAGACTCTCTTCGGCGCTGGGGAGGCGGGCTGCTTTCCGAACATTGCAAAGGCATTTTCGGTTTGGCTGCCGCAGGATGAGCGCGTGCGCGCGCAGGGGATCGTATGGTTGAGCGCCCGCTGGGGCGGTGCAATCACGCCGGTGCTGGTCTATTGGATCTTCCAGTTCGTCTCCTGGCGCAACGCTTTTGCGCTGTTCGGATTGATGGGCGTGGTTTGGGCGTTTTTCTTCTACCGCTGGTTCCGCGACCGGCCCAGCGACAATCCGAAGGTGAACGCGGCGGAACTGACTCTGTTGCGAAGCGCTGAACATAACGCGGAAGTTCACGGCGGAATTCCATGGGGCAAGTTTCTGGCCTCGCCGCAGGTGTGGCTGCTTTGCGCGCAGTATTTCTGTCTTTCCTATAGCTGGTATTTTTACGCGACCTGGCTGCCGACGTATCTCCGGGAAGGAAGGCACCTGAACCCGTCCACGAAGGAGTTCGCTATTCTTGCCGGGATGCCGTTATTCCTCGGCGGAATCGGGTCTCTGTTCACCGGCTTCATCTCAAAGCCGCTGACACGATTGACCGGCAGCGTTACGAAGACGCGGAAGTTCCTCGCCTGCACGGGATTCGTGGGCGCGAGCGCTCTGCTCGTGACCTCGACACTGCTCCACGACCCCATCGCCGCCGTGATGGCTATGGCCTTCGCGAGCTTCTGCAACGATCTGGCGATGCCCGGTTCGTGGGGCGCCTGCATGGACGTAGGCGGGCGCTATGCGGGGACTCTTTCCGGCACGATGAACATGGCGGGGAATGGTGGCGGCGCGCTGGCGTCTACCCTTGCGGGTGTGATGTTGACTGCGACGAACAACAATTGGAACCTGGTGATTTACGTCGCGGCGGCTGTCTATTTCCTGGGCGCGTTCTTCTGGCTGGCACTTGACCCGGTGACGCCGCTTGAACGCGCCTAGGCGCTCGTTCAGGCGTTACCAGCGCGCGTGCACCAGCGGACGAATGCGTTCGTCGTAGATCTTCTTCACGGCGGCCATCGCCTTATCCGTAAGCGGCGGCAAATCCGATGCCGCGCAATTATCCGCGACCTGCGAAGGCCGCTTGCCGCCCGGTATGGCGCAGGTCACGGCGGGGGACATGAGTATCCATCGCAGCGCAAATTGCGCCATGCTCACGTCCGGCGGCAGCAGTTTCCGGATCTCTTCCACGGCGTCGAGCGCCACATCGTAATCGACGCCCGAAAAAGTTTCGCCCATATCGAACGCCTCACCGTGGCGATTGAAGCGGCGATGGTCGCCCTCTTCGAATTTCGAGTCGCGCGATAGTTTTCCGCTGA
>JAOAPQ010000452.1 GCA_025462965.1 Bryobacterales bacterium | reverse complement strand
ATGCACGAACGTAATCGGCATAGTCGGGAAGCGCGTCACCACATAAGTTTCGACGTCAGTCGTATAGAGCCGCTGATCGGTAATACTGTCGCCATAGAAGACGACCCGATCGCCGCTCTTCAGATAGAAGTCGCTCTGGCACAGAGCCGCGCCCGCGAGCGCGACAAACAGCATCATTGTTTTGCGCATAGAATCTAGCCCTTAGTTTCTCCCCAATCGACCTTCGGATGCATGGTGTGCCAGTCGGTCGCCTGTTCAAACGCGAGAGCCGCGCGCAGAGGCGTACCTTCCTGATACGGATGCCCGGTGAAGAGCAGCCCTGCCGGAATCCTGTCCACAAAACCGCAGGGTACAGTGACCTGCGGATGGCCGGTCAGATTAGTAATCAGCAGCGTTGCCGATCCTGTCGGGGAGACCAGCACGTCCCAGTTCGACATGAAGCTATCCATCTGCTGCATCAACAGCGTTCGCGCACGCTGCGCGCGGATGTACTCCACGGCGGGAATGGTGCGCGCGGAGCGAAAAGAGTTCGGCCAATCTCCGGCAGCCTGACCTTTGAGCTGGTTGACGCCGCCTGTTCTAGTGAGGTCGTCAAACGCAGCCGAGGCCTCAGCGCTCAGGATAATACGCAAGGCATTCGCGCCCATATCCGGCAGCTCCACGTTCTGGAGGTTCGCGCCGCTCTTCGCCAGCGAAGCGAGCGCCTTATCGTACACATCCTTCGATTCGCCTTGAAGGCGGTCGAACTCGGCTTTCAACACTCCGATGCGCAGTTTCGCAAGCGGCATCTCAGGATTCCACGCCAGCGGCACGCCGAGCACGGTGGTGTCCTTGCCGTCGGGACCGTACATCGCGTTCAATACCAGTGCGCAATCCTCCACAGAGCGGCAGATCGGACCGATTTTGTCCATGGTCCAGCTCAGGCCCATGGCTCCATACCGGCTCACGCGCCCGTAAGTCGGACGAAGCCCCGCGCATCCGCAGCGCGTGCTGGGCGAAACGATGGAGCCCAACGTTTCCGTTCCGATCGAGAATCCAACCAGGCCGGCGGAGGTCGATGACGCCGAGCCGGCGGATGACCCGCTCGACGTCTGCTCCGTGTTCCACGGATTCTTTGTCATGCCGCCGAACCAGAGCCCGCCCTGCGCGAGCGCGCCCATGGAGAGCTTCGCGAGCAACACCGCTCCTGCATCGGCAAGCCGCGCGACTGCGGTGGCGTCATAATCCGGCACGTTGTCCCGGTAAGGCTCGGCGCCCCATGTGGTCCGTATGCCCTTGGTATTGAAGAGGTCCTTCGCTCCATACGGAATCCCGTGCAGCGGACCCTTGTAGTGGCCGCGACGAATCTCGCTGTCCGCCTGTGCGGCCTGCTTCATCGCAAGATCCTCCGTCATGGTGATGACGCAATTAAGCTGGCCGGAATAGCGCTTTAAACGCGCCAGATACATTGTGGTCAGTTCCACCGAGGAGACCTTCTTCGCCTTGACTAGTGCTGAAAGCTGGGTCACCGGAGCGAAGGCCAGCGATTCGATGGAATCGGGGCGCTGCGGCCGCGTCTTCAATCGGCTTTGCCGAAAGACTCGTTTGCCCTGGGTCGCGACTGCCGGCGCGATCGGCCGGAAGCGGATCGCTGGTTCGGTATCGAGCGGGACGTCCTTCTTCCGTAAGGCTTGGAAAGACGGCAGATTGCGATTCACCGAGGGCAGCATCAGGACCAGCTGTTCTTCGCTAAATTCGAGCTCGGCCAGCGCGAGCGCCTGTTGCAGCATTTCCTTGCTGATCCGCGGGGGCGGTGCCTCGGACGGACCCTGCGCTTCCGACCGCGCCATCGCCGCGAGCACCGGCATCAGCTTTACCAACAGGCGGCGTGGAATTTCCATTTCCAATAGGCTAGCAGGCATATGGATTGCGCGGAATAGCGCGGACCAATTCCCGCGTATAGGCGTGGCGCGGGTCGCGAAAGATCTGTTCCGCCGCCCCGATTTCGACCACTTCGCCCTCATGCAGGATGGCAACGCGGTGGCATAACGACGCAATGGAGAGCAGATCGTGCGAGATATAGAGCAGCGCCATGCCAAGATCGCGGTTCAGGCGGGCAAAGAGGCTCAGGATTTCCGCCTGGGTGATGACATCGAGCGCACTAGTGGGCTCATCGGCGATCAGCAGCAGCGGGCGATGCAGGATGCCCATGGCAATCAGGAAGCGCTGACCCTGGCCAACGCTCAGTTGCGCAGGATAACGCTTCAGGAAATCCTCGTCCGAGGGCAGGCTGACGCTTTCCAGCAGTTTGCGAAACGAACCCGGACCGCGGGCGTGAGCGCGCCACGCCTCTTCCAGATGCGTTCGCACTCGCAGGGCCGGATTGAGCGCCGAAGCCGGACTCTGCGGAACGAACCCGATCTGCCGCCCCCGAATGGAGCGCATTTCGCGTTCGGAGAGGCCCGTCAGCTCGCGTCCATCCAGGCGGATGGACCCGCTCACGCGGCCTCCGCGCATCCCAAGCAGCCGCAGAAGCGCCATGGCGAGCGTGCTTTTCCCGGATCCGCTCTGCCCCACCAGGCCGAGCACCTCGCCCGGTTCCATCACAAAGTTCACGCCGCGCAAGACGCGCCGCCCCGGCGCATACTCGGCCGAGATATCAACCGAGAGCAGACTCATTTCAACGAGAGATGTTCGATATCCCAATACGTCTGCGGGAACAAAGCCGCCGGATGGACTCCACGCAAAGAAGGCGAAACCGCGGAAAGTGAGTTCCGGTGCGCCAAATAAATGTAGGGCTCTTCCTGCCGCAAAATCTCCTGCACACGGTCGAACAACGCTTTCCGCTTGAGCCGTTCGCCGGCGGCCGATTGTGCGCGCATCAGGTTGTCGATCTCGGCTTCCCACGGCGTCGCAGGCGTTTTCTGGCTCGGGTTCCATCCGTGATCTTCGGAGGAACTCATCCATATGTTCATCATCTCGTTCGGATCGAGATCGACATTGGTCAAGCCGAGCAGGCACGATTCATATTGGAAAGTCTTCGTGATGCGCTCGATGAGCGAGGGAAAATCCAGCGTCACGATGTTCAGCTTGACGCCGATAGCCTGTAGATCCTGTTGTATGAGGACGGCCATTCTTTCTCGAATTCTGTTGCCCGCGTTCGTTATAACCGAGAACTCCACCGCATGGCCCTGCTTGTCGAACAGAACATCACCTTTCCTGCTGAACCCGTCCTGCTGCAGTAGCTTGAGCGCTGCCGTGGGATCGAAGCGCGACGGCGTCAACTTGGCATTGAACCAAAATTTGTTTGCCGGTGAAAATGGTCCCACAGCGGGGCGGCCTCGACCGCGAAACACGACCCGGCAGAGGTCTTCGCGATTGATAGCGCGCGAGATCGCATTACGGAAATTGCGCGAACGGAACCAATCTTTCTTGTAATCGGGTATCGACGCGCCGGCAACCTGATTGAACCACAGAAAGTCGACGTCGGTGGACGGCCCTGCGTCGAAAGCCGCCTCCGGGTTGGCTTTCTTCAGGCGGTCGAATAACTCCGGTTCCAGCTGGTTAATGAGGTGTATTTCACCGCGCGAAAAGCGCGCAAATTCGATCTCACGGTTCTGCTGAATAGGAAGCCGCACAGCGTCCAGATATGGCAGCTGCTTCCCGGACGCATCCTTCTTCCAGTAATTCGGATTGCGCCGGAGCACTACCTCGATGCCGGGTTGATAAGATGCCACCATGAACGGTCCGAGCGCCGCCTTCTCTTTCAGCGGCGATTTGGAGGAAAGGATCGGGAGCTGGTCGAACAGTCTTTCCAAACTGGCCACGGGAGCGGCAAAAACGATCGAGACCGCATCGGGCCCGAGCACCTGGCCCCGCGCCGGCGATCCCTTGGCAGAAAACGATTCCCCCGCGGGTGAGTGCAGCTTCGGGTCGGTAGCGGTCTGAAGGGTCCAGGCGACATCCTCGGCCGTGAACGGGGTACCGTCCGAGAATCGGACGCCCTTCCGGATATGAATGACGATGGAGCGGTTATCGGGCGCGACCTTCCACGATTCGGCGAGTTCCGGCTGAAGTTCCTGCGTGAGGCGGTTGACGCGGATCAGCACGCCGCCGGTTAGATACGCGATGGCTTGCGACGCATCCTCCGCCGCGAGAATCGGGTTGAGCGTCTTGGGTTCGTGCCGGAGGTTGAAGCGCAGTTCACCTTGCGCAAACAGTGCCTGACAGGCGAGCAGGCATGGCAGCCATCTCAAAATGTTTGCACCCCGCGGCCGGTCTTAACCAGTTGGAAACAAATCATCACCGCTGCAAGTAACAGCACGGGCGCGAGCACCCAATACTCCGCGAGCGCGGGCACGCTCTCGAGTTCCCGGATCAGATTTCCCCAGGAAGGCAGCGGCTCGGCTACTCCCAGCCCAAGCAATCCCAAACTGGCTTCGCCAAGGATAAACACGGGTATCAGAATCCAGAACTGCGCGGTCAGCAGAACCCTGAGATGGGGCAGCAGATGCCGCCGCCAGATGCGCGGTTCGGCGCACCCGCAGGCTCGCGCGTACAGCGCAAATTCCGAGCTAAGCAATTCCGGCACGGCGGAGCGGATTACCCGCGCGGACGATGCCCAGCCGAGCAAACCCATCATGGCGAACGTAATTACGATAGAAGCGGATGGCGCCACATTGAGCGGCAGCATTGCGCGCGCGGTCAGGAACAGGAATAGCCATGGCAAGGAGAGAAAGAGATCCGTTACGCGCATGGCTGCGTGATCCCACCAGCCGCCCAGAAACCCGGCGCTTCCACCTATCAGTAGCGCTACGGAAATCGCAATCAAAGCCGCGGCAGGCGCGAGGAGGAGAGAGATGCGAGTGCCCTGAAGCAACCGTGAAAAGCGGTCTCGGCCCAGACCGTCCAGACCCAAAGGGAACTCCCGGCTCGGCGGGGCATTGGGCTCGGCGCGAAATTGCCTGGCGTAAGGAGCAGGCGCGACCCAATCAGCCGCCAGGCCCAGCGCGAAAACGAGCCCCAGGAAAGCGACGGCGAAGCGCCTGATCCAGATCATGTACGCGCTGCCTCGAGCGCCACGTCAGCGACGGCGTTCGCGGCGAGCGTGATCGCGGTCACGATGAGCGTCAAGCTGACCAACACAGGCAAATCGCGCGCGAGCGCCGCTTTCCATGCCAGTTGTCCAAGACCCGGCAGGTCACAGATTACCTCCACCGGAATCGCCGCGCCGAAGGCGATGCTCACGGATACTCCCGCAAGCGCAATCAGGGGCGCCCACGCCGGGCGTACCACGTACCGGAGAAAGATCCAGCGCTCCGCGACGCCGCGCGCCGAAGCCGCGAGCACTTGCGGCCGGTCCAGCGCCTTTTCGAATAGATCGCGGGCAAAACGGAAGACACGGGGGAATATCGCGATCCCTATCACCAGCGAGACCGGTCCGGCGGTGAGAAAAACCAGGAGCGCGACTACGGCGGCGGGAAGGCTGAGGGCCACTCCGCAGAACGTCTCCGAAAAAACGATAACCGCGGGTTTTCGCCAGCGCACGGAAGCGACGGCGAAACCGAGACCTAAGGTCCAGCCAAAGGCCAGTCCCAGCCCGATCAGCCGCGTCGTAACACCGGCCCGGGTCGCGATCAGTTCGCTCACGGGAACGGCGAGCGATCGGGATACTCCGAAATCCCCCTGCGCCGCGCGCTCGATGTATCGGACGTAAAACGAGAAAATATTACGGTCGCCGGCGCGTTCGCGGTGGATGGCTTCCCGTGACTGAGCGGAGTACCGCATGTCCAGATCGCGTTCATCGACGTCAAAGCCGGGGCCGAACCGAAGAAGCAGCGCGCCGAAAAACCCGCCAAGCAGGAGAGTGAGGAGCAAAGAAACGGCGTGGCGGGCAACGCGGCCGGAAAGGCTCGGCTTCGCCGCGTCAGGTGCACCGTTCATTTTCATTATGCCTACACTAAAGATATCTTATGTCCGATACGCGGAATTAATTAAGCCATTTTTATAAGAAATACGGCGTAATTGCGCCGCGGAGCGTCAAGCCCGCAATTGAATAGGGGCCACAGCCACGCTTGCGCGGAGGCCCGCCATCCCGCGATCCGGGGAGGCGCCCTGGGCTTGTTTGGAGCGGTACATGCGATGGTCCGCCACCGAGAGGAGCGTCTCCGCATCTGCACCGTCGACCGGAAAGACCGATGCGCCAACGCTGAAGGACAGATGGCTGGGATCCGGCGTGAGCCGGCCGGCTTCCGATGCGATCCGCCGGACTTCCTGAATTCGAGAGTCCATCTCCCCCGGACTGACGTCCGGCAGCAAAAGCACGAATTCATCGCCGCCCATGCGCGCGGCGGTTTCGAACAACCGGCAACTCTGGCGAAGCCCGGCAGCTACATAGCGAAGCACGCGGTCACCCTGGGGATGGCCGAACCGGTCGTTGATTTGTTTGAATCCGTCGAGATCGCAAACCAGGATCGCGAGGTTGATATTCAGCCGTCGGCATCTTGCCAATTCGCTATCGAGCGAAAGAAACAGCGACCGCGCGTTGAGAAGGCTCGTCAGGAAGTCGGTAGTCGCAGAAGTTTCGACCTGCCTGAATCTGAGCGCATTATCAATCGCTATCGAAATCTTGAAACTGACCGCCAGCAGGATACGCAGGTGGTCGGCCGAGAACGCGTCCTTCTCGGTCCGATACAGCGTGATTACTCCAATTCCCCCGTTAACTCCCGCGAGCGGCACGGCGAGCGCGGAACGGAGTGTGCTGAACTTAGTCGGATCGTTCAGGTATCCCGCTTCCACGGAAGGGTTTCCGTTCAGCATGGGCTTATCGTTCTTTGCCACCCATCCCGAAAGTCCCTCACCCACCGGAATCGCGAGTGAAGTAAAGAGCCGGAAATTCTCGCCGTTCACATACTCGGGAATCAGTTTCTGCTCGCGTTTCACATAAACCGCGATCGAGTCGTAGGGAATCAGGCGTTTCAGGCGCTCCCCCACCACCGAAAGGGTTTCGCTCAAGCTGAGTGAATTTCCTAAATCCCGCGTCAACTCGTAGAGGCTCTGTACTTCCTGCCGGGCGGCGGCAATCGAGGTGAGGGGATCCTGCATTTGGGTGACATGCGGCGTGGGGACACCGGCGCTCTGCTCGAAACCAGTGGCGGGGGCGCCGCCCCTGGCCACCACCATGTCCGTCGCGAGCCGCACGGTAGCCGGTTGCGCAACCGCCTTGCTTTCGAGTTCCAGGTAACACCCCTTCAACAGCGCGACAACAGCGGGATCGAACGCCTTTCCCGACTGGGCCTCCACAATGTCCATCGCCTGATTGAGCGGCATCGCCCGGTGATACTGGCGTTCCGAAGCAAGCGCGTCGAGGCAATCCACTGCGGAAAGAATTCGGGCGCCGATCGGGATTTCCTCACCTTTCAACCCGGAGGGGTAGCCGGTCCCATCCCACTTCTCGTGGTGCGAGCGGACGATGGGAACCACCGGATAGGGGAACTGCACCTGCTCCAGTATCTGTGCTCCCACCACCGGGTGAATCTTCATCTTTTCAAACTCTTCCGGAGTCAGCTTGCCGGGCTTCGAAATGATGTGCTCGGGCACCGCGAGCTTTCCGATATCGTGCAGCAGGGCCGCGGCCCGCAACGATTGCAACTCGCGTTCGGTCAGGCCCATCCTCTGCCCGAGTTCCAGTGCGTAAATACGTACTCGCCTGAGGTGGTCGTGGGTATTGTGGTCCTTGGCTTCAATCGCGAGCGCCAGCGCTTCAATGGTTCGCAGATGGAGGCCCGCCATTTCCTCCACGTGATGCTTTTCGTCATCCAGACGCTGCAAATAGAGCCTGTAGGACCGGTAGATGAGATAAACCACAGGCAGGAGAACGAGCGAGGCCTCCCATGACACCCTGCGATTCAGCAAGGTGGCGAGCCACGCGATGCCGGCGCCGGACAGATAGTAGGGGAAACACCAGAAGTAGCATTCGTGCCAGGTTTTCCGTATTCCCTTGTTTTCCGTCAGGGCGATGACCGTCGCAACCAGAAGAGTATTCACCCCGAAGTAACCGCAGGCGGCGGCGAGGACGCGCAGGACGTCGAAATCCGGGCCCGCCAGGATTGCGCTGTCGTAGATCGCGTAGGAGACGCTGATCGCAATCGCCGTCGCGGCGAGGCTGAACGCCACCCGCACCACCCGGACGCGCGAGCGCGGCTTCCAAACGCACTGGATCAAATTCCCCAGTAGACCGACAGCCATGGTCTCGCCCTGCGGAAGCTGAACAATGCTCGTCAGAATAAAAAGAGAATTTACCGACATTGTGCCGGTAATTGCCGGGAGGTGAACCTTAAAAGCGGAGGCAAAAGCCGCAATCAGGAGATAAAGAACGAATTGGACGCCATTCGAGTTTTCCCGGTGGTACGCGCCGGCAGCGAACGCCGCGAAACCGAGCAGAGCCACCAACCCTATATAGATTCGTGCTATTAAGGGCATGGAATAGGCGCGGCTCGGGCCGAAAACGTTGCGTGACAAATCACGTACCTTAGGGAAGTATAACTAATTCCACCTCCGAATGACTGATCAAAAGTACGACTTGATTAAACTTATTAAGGCAGCAGAATAATTACGACTAAAGATAGTTCGCCCGGCGGGCATAGAATGGCTATAATCGTTTAGTTCAAATAGTTAGTTTCCCCAGACCACAGACATCTTCATTTCGTAGATCTCCTATTTTTCCCCGGTGAAGAGGACCGCATCGCCCCAAACGGCCGAGTCGCCCCAAACCGCGCTATCTCCCCAGACCGCCGAGTCTCCCCAAACGGCCGAGTCGCCCCAGACCGCACTGAAGCCCCAAACCGCGCTGTCTCCCCAAACGGCACTATCGCCCCACACTGCAGAGTCGCCCCATACGGCTGAGTCGCCCCAAACTGCGCTGTCTCCCCAGACGGCGCTGGCGCCGCCAAGGAATGCCGCGTCGCCCCATACGGCGGAATCTCCCCAAACCGCGGAATCACCCCAAACCGCGCTATCTCCCCAGACTGCGCTGGCGCCCCAAACGGCCGAATCTCCCCATACCGCGGAGTTCGCGAACAGCGCGCCGGAACTGTCCTGCAGCGTGACGCGGCCGTTGTTCCAGACCGCGATGGGCGAAAACGCAGTTCTCCCAATGATCCGGGCATCGCTTTGCAATGCGTCATAGACATTCAGGTACCCTGCGCCGACCGTAAAGATATCGGAATAGGTCACATAAGTCCCGGTGTTGTCGCTCACAACGCTGTGCGCCGGAAAGGCCTTCTTGCGGGCCGTCCGCATCAACCGCGCCTTGATCTGGTCCGGCGTGAGGTTCGGATTCTGCTGCAGCAGCAAAGCAGCCGCGCCGGCCACCAACGGCGTCGCCATACTGGTTCCGCTGAGACGAATATAGTCGTTGGAAACCGAAGCGGACCCGTTCTTCACGTAATACGAATACGGCACCTGCGCCGTGGCCATCTTCGCGAGAGTAGTGTCCGGAGCCCTCGAGGATACGATCAGGTTTCCGGGGGCGACAATGTCCGGCTTGGCGATATGATCGATCGCGGTCGGTCCTTTGGAACTATAGCTCGCCATCAGATCGTCTGAGATCGCCCCGGAACCGCCCGTTTTCGCCGCTCCGACGGTGATCGCCACCGGGTCGTTGCCCGGGGAGGTGATCGTAAAGTACCCCATGTTGTTCAGCTTTTTCGAATTGCTGCGGCCATAATTTCCCGCGGCAACCACGACCGTAATGCCGTTGGCCCAGGCGCGTTCCACCGCGCGGCACAGCGGGTCCTGCTTGTAACTCTCATACATGGGCCGTCCGAGTGAAAGATTGATGACCTTTATATTGAAGGCGGACTTCAAATCAATTGCGCGCTCAATGGCTGCAATCACGGCGGAATCCGTACCCGCCCCGTTCTTGTCCAGCACCCTGAAATTCAGTATCTTAACGCCCGGCGCAATCCCCACTAAAGTATGGACAAAGTTCGATCCCGTGGAAGCCGTGCCGTTTCCGGCCAGAATACCGGCAATATGAGTTCCATGGCCGTATGCGTCGAACGGTGAAGGATCTCCCGGCACGAAGGACTCGTTGTACACGACTCCCGAACTCCCGCCCGGCAAGCCTTGCGCAAGGTCCTTCGAGGGACCAACACCGCTATCGATCAGGGCTACACCCACGCCCAATCCGTTATACGGAAGCACCTGACTTACCCACTGGCCGTATTGCTGTGTAACCGAAACCGCTGCTTTCGCGTAATCCAGAGTCGGGTGCACGGGGCGGTTCGATGAGATGTAACTGACCGCCGGGTTAGAGGCGAGCGCATTCAACTGGCCCACCGGGACCGTGTACAGCCCGCCATTCGCCCCGATAAGTTCCGTCTTCAACAAGCCGCCGAGGTTGAGCACGATTTGATGGAGGCTGGCGGAGACTGGCTGGTTATACTGAACCACCACGTCGACCGTGGTATTTATCGTGGTAGTTATCAGCGCACTTTGTGCAAACGCCGTGCCGGTTAGCTCCTTGCCCATTTTGGCGCTCGTTTGGCCAAAGAGTTGACTCGCCGCGAAAATCAGTAGCCAGATACTCAGGATTATTTTCATAACTATCCAGGACTAAAATAGCCCAGGAGCCGATCGATTACCAGTAATTTCAATAAATTAGAAATAAGATTGCAACAAACCGATCGTCATCTTCAGGCAAGTAGCCGGAAGGAGACAGGT
>JAOAPQ010000042.1 GCA_025462965.1 Bryobacterales bacterium | reverse complement strand
CGGCGGTGGTGCGCGTGGCGCTCGCCGGCACATCTCACATTCACGATTTTCTTCCCGCGAACAGCGACGGCACTCCGGCGACGGGGTCGGTGGTGCTGACATGGCCGTCGTTTACCGGCACCGATGGCATACCCGTGAAGGCCGGGCAAAGGGCGGTCGCGATCAACAATGGCGTTCTGGACCTCACGCTGCCGGCCAATCCGAATGGCGTTAACTATACGGCCACCTACTACCTGGGCGCGAGGACACTGAGCCAGAGCTGGCACGTTCCGGATTCGACTCCGGTTTTGACCCTCGCGAAAGTGATTGTCGTTCGCGTGACGCCGCCCGGGGGCATATCAGGCGGTTATAAAGTGGACCCCTCGGGCATCGCTCCGGGCGGCGGATTGCCAGGCCAGGTGCTGACATTGAACTCGCTCTTGCAGTGGGCCCCGGCAGCGGCGACAGGCGGGACGAGCTCTCCGGGACCCGCGGGACCAGTGGGGCCGCAAGGCCGAACCGGTCCGGCGGGGCCGATGGGGCCGCAGGGCGTGCCAGGTCAGAACGGCGCGCCAGGTGTGGCGGGTTCTCAAGGTATTCCCGGCTCGCCCGGACTTCCCGGCGCACAGGGCCCCATGGGTCCTGCGGGGCCGGCTGGAGCGGCAGGGCCCGCGGGCGCGAATGGTGCTCCCGGGCCTCAGGGCGCCATCGGACCGGTCGGTCCCGCCGGGCCAAATAATAATCTGGCTGGCCAGCCGGTCTCGATGACGCCGCCCTCCGACGGCCAGGTGATCGCCTATAACGGGGCGAATTCGCAGTACCAGCCGACAACATTCGTCCAGGAGGAATCGCGTAAGCTTCAGGTAAACGCGCTCAAGCCAGCAACTCCCAGCACAATTAACATGGCACCGGGCGCGACAACCCAACTGCTCAACCTGACCGGATCCGGGAATGTCTCGATGATTCAGCTTGCAATTCAGGCTTCGGGCGGTTCGGGCGCCGATCAAAACGACGCCACGATCAACAGCACTATCCAGATCTGCACCAACGGCGAAGCGGCCCCGTGCCAGCACGCGGACCTGGGAACGTTTTTTCTGCTGCACGGCATCCCGACGCCTCCTTTCAACTACTCGGATAACTTTACGGTGACGCAATACAACACCGGACAGATCGGCGCGTTCCGGCGCATCATGATCCCGTTCAGCAACGGCATCACCATCAGCATCATCAATAAGAGCCAGGTCGCGAGCGCGTCGATCTATTCGCAGGTGTACTACTACCCCGGCGTGCCGGGGCCGCAGATTGCGGGTACGCGGAAGAAGACTTTCCACATGGCGACCATTCCGTTTACCGCAGTCGGACAGTTTGCGCCGGTCGACCTGATTAATATCACCGGCCGCGGACAGATAGAAGGCTTGAATCTGTTCGTATACGAAGGAGGCGTCGGTGTTCCGACCTGGCTGGAAGGAGATATGGCCTGGACAGTGGATGGCGCCCTGATTGGAGACGCATTAGGCACGGAAGACTTCTTCGGCGGCCAATACTATTGGAACCAGTTGCAGTACGCGTCCGATAGCTGGGGCGTGATCAAGAACGGTGCATTCGGAGGAGGGTACTATGCAACCGGGATGTACCGGCTGTTCAACAAGGATCCCATGGCGTTCGACACTTCATTCAAGCTGACGTGGCACAACGGACATGTCAATCAGGGGACACCGCCGGGTACGGTCAATGTGTCGTCGATCGTGTTCTATTACCTGGACCGGTAAGAAGGGCAGCGGCGTGGGGATAAACCACAGGGTTCCCCACGCCGTACAATCGTTCTATACACATGAAGCAGTTGTTTCCCACCCTGTTGTGCGCGTCCGTGTTACTGGCCCAGACACCCGCCCAAAAGCCCGCCCCTCCCGAGCCCGACCACCGGATCGTCCTCGACGTGACCCGTGTCAACATGCTCTTCACCGTCACCGATAAGAAAGGCCGGTTCATCACCGATCTCGGCAAGGAGGATTTCCAGGTCATCGAAGGCAAGAAGCCCCAAGCGATTCAGGAGTTCACCTCCGAATCCGATCTGCCATTGCGTTTGGGCCTCCTCATCGATACCAGCAACAGCATCCGGGACCGATTCCGCTTCGAACAGCAGGCGGCGATCGAGTTTATCAACAGCGTGGTACGGCAGCACGTCGACAAGCTCATGCTGGTGAGCTTCGACAGCGCGGCCGAGTTGGTGACCGACCTGGTTGACGATCCCGAGAAATTGGCGAAGGCCGTGCGCGAGCTTCGGCCGGGGGGCGGCACGGCGCTCTATGACGCCGTTTACTATGCCTGCCGCGACAAGCTAGCCCTCGATCAGCCGAAGGACAAGTTCCGGCGCGCCGTGATTATCGTAAGCGACGGAGACGACAATCAAAGCCGCGTCACGAGGGACCAGGCGCTCGAGATGGCGCAGAAGGCGGATGTGGTGGTGTACGCGATTTCCACCAACATCTCGCGTATCGAGAGCGATGGCGACAAGGTGCTGCGGTATCTCGCCGCGGAGACCGGCGGACAGGCCTTCTTTCCGTTCAAGGTGGAAGATCTGTCGCAATCGTTCGAGAACATCGCGAACGAGCTCCGCCATCAGTACAATGTTTTCTACCGCCCCGAGCCGTTGCTGACCGATGGCTTGTACCATACCGTAACACTGAAGGTCAAAGGCCGGAAGGACCTGGTTGTGAGAGCCCGCAAGGGCTATTACGCGCCGAAGTTATAGGATCAAGCTATAAGATCAGCATGCAATCGCCATACGAGAAGAACCGGTATTCGCTCTCCACCGCGTGGCGGTAGGCTGCGAGGGTCAGGTCTCTTCCGGCGAAGGCGCAGACCAGGACCAGCAGGCTGGTGTGGGGCAGGTGAAAATTCGTAAGCATCGCGTCCGTTCGCCGGAACGAGAAACCAGGATAGATAAAAAGATCCGTTTCTCCGCACATTTGTCCGGAACGCGCGGCGCTCTCGATGGTGCGCACGCTCGTCGTGCCAATACCCAGTACACGCCGGGCTCCTTCGATTTTGGACCACTCCTCCGTCCGTATCGAATACGTCTCAGAATGCATGCGATGATCCTCAATGCGTTCGACGTCGATCGGCTGAAACGTTCCCAAGCCGACGTGCAGGGTGACACGCGCGGTCTCGGCTCCCAGTGATCCGATGCGGGCGAGCGTCTCCGCGGTGAAGTGCAGTCCCGCAGTCGGCGCGGCAACCGAACCCCGGTCGCGCGCGAATACTGTCTGGTAGCGCTCACGGTCGCGCGGATTATCCGGCCGGTGGATATACGGCGGCAGCGGTACGTGGCCGATCCGTTCCAGGTGTTCGTATATGTCGCTCACCCCGTGGAACCTCAGGGTCCGCTCGCCCCTCTCTCCCCAGGCGGTCACCTCCGCTTCCAATCCACCTTCGAATAAAATCCGGTCCCCTTTGCGCACTTTGCGGCCGGGACGCACCAGCGCGTTCCACTCCAGGGCATCCCCGGAAAGCGGCTTGACGAGAAAGATCTGCAGTTTCGCGTCACGATCGGGCCTATGCCCGTACAGACGCGATGGAAGCACGCGCGAATCGTTCAGCACCACGCAATCGCCGGCATGTAGAAATTCCGGCAGATCGCGGAAGCGGCGATCTTCCCAGGTCCCGCGCGTGCGATGGATCACCAGCATGCGCGCGCCATCGCGCTCCGGCGGCGGCTCCTGTGCGATCAAGCGCTCGGGGAGATCGTAATGGAAGTCGGAAAGATTCACCTCCATTTACCTTGGCATGAGCCGTGCTTCTCCGGCACGCATGGGAACAGCGAGAGCGCCGGAGTTATCGGAAACAGCGCGGGAGAAATTCGGGTTCGATCATCTGCGCCCCGGTCAGCGGGAAGCCATGGAATCCGTGATCGCCGGGCGCGACACCCTCGCGATATTTCCGACCGGGGCCGGGAAATCGGCCATCTACCAGATCACGGCTGTCCTGCTCAATGGGCCGACAGTGGTGGTCTCGCCGCTGATTGCGCTGCAAAAGGATCAGGTGGAAACTCTCGCGGCTCAGGACGTGGGCGGCGCCGCGGTAGTGAACTCGCATACGCGGGCCCGAGAGAAGAAGGACACGCTCGAGGAACTGGAGGCCGGCGGTCTGGAGTTCTTCTTCGTCACGCCCGAACAGCTGGCGAATCCGAAAATAATGGACAGCCTGCGCGAAGCGAAGCCGTCTCTGTTTGTGGTGGACGAAGCCCATTGCGTCAGCGAATGGGGACACGATTTCAGACCGGATTATCTGAAGCTGGGAGCCGCCATTGAAGCGCTCGACCATCCCACCGTTCTGGCCCTTACCGCCACAGCATCGCAACCGGTGCGGGACGAGATTATCGCGCGGCTGGCCATGCGAGAGCCGCGCGTCATCGTGAAGGGCTTCGACCGGCCGAACATCAAACTCAGGGTTGACCATTTCCAAAGCGAAGCGGAAAAGAAGGACGCGCTGCTGCATCGGGTTTCGTGGGCGGAAGGCTCCGGCATTGTATATGTCTCCAGCCGGCGCCACGCGGAAGATCTCGCGCTGGAGATTCCAGGCGCTACCCACTATCACGGAGGCATGACGGCGAAGGAGCGGAATCCCGTGCAGGAAGCATTCATGAGCGGCGAGGTCCGGGTAATTGTCGCCACTTCCGCTTTCGGGATGGGCATCGACAAGCCCGATATCCGGTTCATATTTCACTACGACATCCCGCACTCCGTTGACTCTTACTATCAGGAGATCGGACGCGCCGGCCGTGACGGCGAGCCCGCGGAGGCGGTATTGTTCTTCCGCTCCGAAGACCTCAACATCCATAAGTTCTTCGCGGGAGGTGGCAAGCTCGATGTCAAGAAGGTCGAGCGTGTCGCCGAGGCGTTGGAGGCTAAGGACGCGCCGGTCAGCGTAAAAGATCTGGCCGCAGAGACCGATCTCTCACGGGCCAAGGTGACGAAGGCGGTCCAGCGGTTGGAGGACGCGGGAGCCGTGCGGCAATCGCCTGAGGGTATCGTTGCGGTGGCCGAAAACGCGGAGGAGTTAAGAGAAGCCGCGCAGATCGCGGTCGGGGAGAGTGAACAGCGGCATCAGGCGGAGCTATTCCGCATCGAGCGGATGCGCGCTTATGCGGAACTTCGCGAATGCCGGCGTGCGTACCTGCTGCATTATTTTGGCGAGGAGGCTCCTGAAAGCTGCGGCAATTGTGACAATTGCGGATAGGCGGGTTACCAACCCGCAGCGGGATGCCATCCCGCCCTACAAGGCGTAGCTAGGCGTCGTAGCGGTAGAGCGCCTTCTCGATCGGCACGCCTACGACTTCAATGCGCTTCAAATCCGTGCTGCCGATGCCGTGGCCTTCGGCCAGCAGCAGCGTATTGTCACATGTGCGGAACGGGGCGGCTCCGCGCGTCGCTCTCGGATCGTAACCCATTACGGCAGTCGCGACCGAGTCTGTGTTCACCGGGTTCGTTCCCGCGATCAAGACGCCGGGCTGCACGAGGCGCAAGGGTCCCTTGTTCCACGGTCCTTCGCCCCCGGCCATGGATTCGATACCGTCGATGATCGCCAGATCGATAGGCCGCGCAGCCACTACGTCCGCCACGATGCGCGGCATGCGGTAACCCGGCTGACGGCTGGATTGCGCGTCCAGTTCCTGCGGCGCCGATTTCGCCGGCGCGCGCTTGCCTACGTGGCATACATTCACGCGTCCGGAAGTCGGCGATTCGTTCGGCT
>JAOAPQ010000448.1 GCA_025462965.1 Bryobacterales bacterium | reverse complement strand
CTCCCATCATGTTACCGCTGAACCCGGTCCCAGCCCCTAATCCGCCCTCTACACTGAAACCGCAATGAGCACTCAACCCTGGCACCGTCTACCCGAAGAAACCGGCCAAGCCTTTTCGGCCTTCAATCTCTACCGCGATCTCCCCATCCGTTGCCGCTCCGTCGGCGCGGCTTACCTCAGCCTGAAAACCACCCAATCAGCTACAGAAAAGGCCCTCCAACCGGGGGTTGCCCGTCAGCTCCCCGAGCCCCCAAACTCCTGGAAACAATGGTTCTCCACTCACGACTGGCAAAAACGCGTCCGCGCCTGGGATCGCCACCAATCCAAGCTCCTCATCGAAGAGAAACGGGAAGAAGCCATCAACCAGGGCCTGCACTTCCGCCAGGAGCGCCAGATCAACTACACCGACCTCCATCTCATGTACGGCCGCGCCCGCGAAAACGTCCTCGCCAATCTCCGCGAAGGCGATCTCTGCGAACGCCGCGAAAAGACCACCCAATACACCAAGGAAAAGGGCTGGCACACCACCGAGCACCGCACGCTCATGCGCGAACAGGTCCGCATCGTCGAGAAGCTGCGCCCCGTCATCTTCCCGCTCGATAACAGCATTCCGGTCGATGAAGACGGCTGCGGCCTCTTCTTCAACCACGACACCATGGCGCAACACCTCGACCGCCTGGAGATCCGCGAAAGGCCCTACCATCCGCGCCCGAAGGAAGCCGAATCCTGCTACGTCCCGCCGAAATTCCTTCCTCCCGACGACGATGATGATCCCCCCGGCAAGGGCTTGCCGTCCATCACCTTCACCGTTCCCACGCGGCCGCGCAGCAAGAAGCCCGACGACTCACCCGCCCCCCAAAGCCGCAGCCGGCAGCCTCGCTCCAACCACCATTGCCGCCGTCATGGCCTGCCTTCTCCGGGTACCACAAACGCAGCGGCGCCCGCCGTCGTTTCCGGTCGCGCCTTAGCAGCAGCCCGACCGACGTTCACGCCCAAATCGCCCTTTACTCTCCGTCACTTACCGGTTTCCCTGTTACGCCTCGGTCTAGCATCGAATCGGGCTGCATTTCCCATACTGGGAAAAATCCGGCAGCCGGCGGATTGACGGAGCGATGAAACTTTTCTTTTCAGTAGTGCGCAGGTGGTCGTTGTTCGCCCTGGGACTTGGAGCCGGGGCCCTGGCTGGACACGGCCAGACAACGATCGATCTTAGAACGCAGTCCAAGAGCGTTGATTTTTCGGCGGCGAGCGCGACGAAGCCTCTCAAGACGGGGACCGTCCTGCCGGCGAGCTGCGGCACGGGCGAACTCTTCTTCCAGCTGGGCGCTCCCGCCGGGAAAAACACATACGGCTGCATTGCGCCCAACACATGGACGCTGCAGAGCGGAAGCACCGGGCTGCCGGACGGCACGAACCACGCCAACCAAGTCTTGAGCACCGACGGAACCAACGCGGGATGGCAGGCATTTAGCGGCGACGTGACCGGAGCGCCGCAGAGCCTGCGGGTGAGCGGCCTGCAAGGCCGGCAGCTGGCCGGAACACAACCTGCCGATGGACAGGTACTTCGCTGGAATAGTTCCGCGAGCGATTGGGAACCGGGCCAGGTCGGCACGTCGCCGAATTTCGCGAAGACATTCACCAACGCTCAGATCCTCGTGATTGCGGGAACTGAGCACAACATGGGCACGCCGAACCTGATCGTCAACTGCTACGACACGTCGAGCCCAGCCGCTCTGCTGCAGCCGGCCGGGATCACGGTGGACGTGACTACGTTCAATGTGACGGTCACTTTCGCCGCCGCGCGATCGGGCCGATGCGTAGTGAACGGTTCGGGCGGCTCGGGCCTGACGCCCTCGGCCGGCGGCGATGTGGCGGGCCTGCTATCTGCCGCGAAGGTTCAAGGACTTCAGAACAGACCGGTATCGCCGAACATCCCGACCGATGGACAGGTTCTTACCTGGAGCCAGACGGCCGGACAGTGGCAAGCGCAAGCGCCGGCTGCCGGGTCCGGAGGGAGCGGCGGCGGCCAGTTCAACGCATTGGGCGTCACTTATGCCAACAGCACAACGCTCAATCTCGGCGCGGGCTGCTCGGCGTCGTCGCCCTGCAATGCGCGATTCGGCAACATTGTCTACTCGGTGGTCTCCAGTTCAACGGCGGTAGTGCAACCCGGAATTGGAAGAGCGTATATCTACATCGCCAGCAACGGTGTCCTCACTGTGGGAAGCAATCTTGCCGTTACCTGCTCACCGGGTTGCGTGGCGGTCGGTAATATTACGAGTTTTCCGCCGAATGTAATCCCACTCTATATGTGGAACGCGCTTGCGTCGGGTTGGGACCCTGCCGGGGCAACAGACTTGCGATCGTCTCTCGCGACGAAGATAGTAGCAGCCGGGCTTGGCTTGATTGCGATCGATTCCGGCATCCAGAGCACGATCGCCGTCGATGCGGCGGCGGTTCCCGGCTATCTGACCGGCACGGCGAGCCTGAGTTTCGCGACGGTCGCAGCCGCTTCCTGCACGAATGAACTCAGCATCGGCGTCCCCGGAGCAAGCCCCGGTGATTCCGTGGCCCCGGGTTGGCCATCGCTGCCGGCGAACCTCATAGGCATGATGAGGGTCGTTTCCAACGACATAGTCGGGGTGAAGCTATGCAACCCGGCTGGCGCGGCCGCCGCGGTTCCCTTGGGCATCTTTCGGGCGACCATCATTCGAAGCTTATAATGCGGATTGCCTTCGCCTGACCAAAAGCACGCGGAGCGCTTCGGGCGCAAACGGGTCGCCTACCTGGTCAGCCAGTATCCGGCGGTTAACCACACGTTCGTCCTGAGAGAGATCCGCGGGCTGCGGAGCCTCGGGATGGACGTCCGGGTAGCCTCGGTCTTGCCGCCGGATCGTCGTTCCGAAAGCCTGAGCCCGGAGGAACGTGAAGAAGCGAACTCCACCTACTACATTCGGTCAAAAGGTATTCGGGCTCTGGTTCTGGCGAACGTACGCGCCAGTCTCTCGATGCCGAAGTCTTTCTTCGCGGGCCTGGCACTCGCGATCCGATCCAGCCGGTGGAACGTTCTCGCGCTTGTCCGCCACCTCTATTATTTTTCAGAAGGCCTCGTAACCGGCTTCTGGATGCGAGACCTCGGGATCGAGAATCTCCACACGCACTTCGCCTCCACGGTGGCTCTCTTCACTCAGGCGGTTTTTCCCATCCGATTCTCCGCCACATTCCATGGCCCGGACGAATTCAATGATCCAATCGGCTTTCTCTTA
>JAOAPQ010000423.1 GCA_025462965.1 Bryobacterales bacterium | reverse complement strand
GAGCACCCGTATGCAGCGTGAGGATGCCATTGGTTTGCCAGTTGCCGAGGACCATATCCATGGCGCGGTTCATACTCGCGCCATAGGCCTTCCCCTTACCGAACGGGAGCTCATAGGTGAAGCCAGTCGTGAAGTTGTGGCGGATGTCCCATGACGCGCTCGCGTAGGAGGTCGCAAAGTTCCTCGGATCAATGGTGCCGAGACCGCTGGAGCCCGAGAGAGTAGTGCCCGAGTTGGCCAGCGCGTGACCATAGCTATAGGCGGTTATGAAGTTCAACCCATTCGAGTAGCGCTTCTCAAGCTTCGTCGTCAGGGCGTCGTAGTTTCCGAAGCCGAACGAAGCGGTGCCTGAGATTCCGCTGATGAAGGGTGTTGGACGGAGCGAATCGCACGTGATGCTGGAGTTCGTGGTGCCGAAGTTCGGGCAGGCATTGGGATCCGGTTGCAAGAGACCGTGAGACTGGTGATTGCCCACGTACGCCACCTCGATAACCATCTGATAGGGGAGTTCCTGCTGCACGGCGAGGTTCCATTTATGGACCAGCGAGTTGCGGAAATCGGTAGCGATGCCGCGGAATGAGACCGGCGCGGGTAGCGAGAAGACGTTGGTCGGGAAGCCGCCTGCGACGCCGCCGGGGAAGTACCCGTTGAGGTCGAAAGTGCCGAGACCGTTACGGTTCAGGCTGGTGGTCTGGTTGAACGGAACCGATTCGCCGCGGTTCGGGTTGCCTCCCTGATTTTCTTCTCCGCCGTAGAAGACGCCGTAGCCGGCGCGAACCACTGTCTGCGGACGCACGTTATAAGCGATTCCGATGCGCGGGCCGATGTTCGTTTTATCCCAAGGGATCAGGTAACTCGAAACCTGGCCGCGGGATACCGTGACGTTCGGAAATGCCGTGGGAAAATTCGGCGGGAGAGGCGCATTTTGATCCTTACCCTTCGGGATATAGAGGGTGAGGTTGTCGTAAACGAAGTTGGACTGACGGCCAAACCGCTCGTCAATGGGAGAGAAGAGCTCATAGCGCAAGCCGAGATTGACGGTTAGCTTGGGAGTGATCTTCCAATCGTCCTGAGCGTAGAAGGCCCACGCGGTTTTCTGCGACGAGATGAAGTTGGTGGTGGAGATCTGGCCGTTATCGACGTTGCCGAGGAGGAACGACGCGATTTCATCGCCAGTGCTGGTGTTGAAATTGGCGCCGTTGCTGGCCTTCAGAATGGAAGGAAACGCCGTGCCGTTCTGGGTGAAGTTCAGATCGCCGTGCGGCGATGGAACCTGGAAGAACGGAAACTTGATGGGGCGGTATTCCGCGCCGAACTTATACGCATGCGAGCCCTTGTTGATGGCGACGTTCTGGATGAAGTCCCACACATTGCTGTACTCCTTGGAGGGGAGCCAGTCGCTGGCGCCGACATTGCTATAGCGGCCGAGGCCGATCTGGGGCAAACCACCATTCAGCGTCGTTGTCGGATCGTATCCGCCGATTCCGTAGGCCTTGAACTGGTCGGTGTTGGCGACGGCCTGCGTGCGCGAGGTAACCAGGCGGCTGAAGCCCGCGCGCGTTTCGGAGATGATGCTGGGATTCCAGACCCGGATATAGCTAAGCTGCGCGTTGCGTCCGAGGTCCTCTTCCGTGTTGCCGTTAAAGCCGCCGGAATCGAGCGCACCCGGGAGCGGCGGCGCGTTGTTCTTGCTCAGGTTGGACCAGCTGAGCGAACCGAACAGGCTATCCTTTTCGGTTAGCTTGTAGTCGACGCGTCCGTCGCCCTGATCCGTAATCTGATGGCCCGAAGTAAGCGCGAAGTAATCGTTTTGAGGATAACTTCCGGCAGAGAACGCCTGATTCGGGTTGGGATAAGTATTGATGATCTTGGCGGCCGCGGGATCGAAGCGGCTGACCGGAATCTTGTTGCCGGGGAACATGGTGCGAACCTGTTGGCCACCGACGGTGGTGGTGCTGGCCGGATCGTAAATGGCGCCCTGGAAGACGGTGTTACCGCGGGCGTCTGTCCCGATGGCGGGGCCGAGAAGGGCTGAGAAGTCACCGCTCTTCATAGCGGGAGTCGGAATGGTAAAGAACCCGGCGTTGCCGAGACCCTGGACTGCGCCACCCGTGGAGGCAATACGTGTGCCCTGGTAATCGCCGAAGATGAAAAGCCTGTTCTTGATGATGGGACCGCCAGCGGCGCCGCCGAACTGGTTCTGCTTGAACGGTCCACGGTCCTTGCTGGATTTGTTATTCTCCCAGCGGTTGGCATCGAGCTTGTCGTTTTGCAGGATCTCCCAGAGGCTGCCGTGCACTGCGTTGGTACCGGAACGCAGGTTCACGTTGAGCACACCGCCGGCGCCGCGGCCGTATTCGGCGCTGGTACCGTTGGTGAGGATTTGCATGTCGCCGATCGCTTCCACGGACGGCCCGATGACGTAGGCGGTCTGGTTAAGGAAATCGATAACGTTAACATTGTTATCCACACCGTTCAGGAGGAAGTTGTTCTGACCGTTGGAGCGTACGCCGTTAGCCGAGAAGCCGCCGCCCACCGCATCGCGAGCGCCTGGTTCGGCCGGTACGACACCGGGAGAGAGGCGGGCAAGAAAGGTGAAGGTGCGCTGACCGCCGAGCGGAAGCTCGGATACCTGCCGCGAGTTGACGGTCGCTCCCAGAACGGCGCTTTCCGTTTGCAGGGGCGGGGCTTGCGCAGAGATTTCGACCGTTTGCGAGATGTCGCCCACAGTAAGGACAAGGGGAACGCCTACCCGATCGCCACCCGTTACGATAACGTTCTGTTGCGCGACCCGTCGAAAGCCGGGCGCCTCGGCGGCCACGGTGTAGGTTCCGGGCTTCAAGGCTGGACGGATATAATCTCCGGCAGACGTGGTCTGGACCGTATACTGCAGTCCCGTTGCGTCCTCTGTGATGGTGACTTTGGCATTCGGGACACCCCCGCCTTGAGGGTCCGTCACCGTGCCGGTGATTGTTCCGAGATCGCGTTGCGCGAAGGCGCAGGCGACAGATACGGCCAGGCA
>JAOAPQ010000400.1 GCA_025462965.1 Bryobacterales bacterium | reverse complement strand
CTCGGCGGCTCCAATCCCAGCGCTCGACGCCTGCAGAATCGCGCCGAATGTCAGAACGTTGCTCTCCCTGTCCAGTACGATCGCCCCATCGATCCGCGCCACCGTCTCGAGCACCGCCGGCGGCAATTCCAACACCTTTGCTCCCCGCAGCAAATAGTGCAATCGGCCTTTGCCTTTCTTCGGCCCCGGTTCGCCGCACGCACCCAGAAAATCGTCCGGCAAAACGAGCCGGTTCGCGTCCGCCTTGTCCCGTAGCACCACGAACAATCCCCCGCGCCGCTCCTCCGCCAGGTTCACCGCCACACGGAAAAGCCGGTCCGCCAGCTTCTTGTCTCCGAGCGCTTCTTCCCAGATCTTGTACTTCGCCGCCGAATCCGTAATCCGCCAGCGTCCATCCAGAAACCGGAAAACCTCCACCCCTTCGGAAAAAATTTTGATCTCGCCATTCGGCGTCAGCACCAGGCAAACATGCCCGCCGCAGAGCGTTGCGCGGCTGTGCGCCAGAAAGCGGGTCGCGGCCGGCGCCGCCAGTTCATAATTTTCGAACGGCGCCGCCCATTCGTACACGTCCACGATTTCCACCAGCAGGCCTTCCCGGTCCACCAGAGCCACCGTTTGCAGCCCATCGCACAAGCGGTGGAAGCTGCGGATACCAGTCAGTTCATTCGAATACGGCAGCGCACCGGTCGGCCGCGCTGGTAAATGGTGGCAAGGGTCGCTGTGGCCTCCGAACAGCAGCACGCCTGTCTCGATCCGCCGGTTCTCGTAAGTGGTCGAGGAACTGATTCGCAGCACCTCTATCGCCTGCGTCACGCGCTCCGGAGCCGGTCCGAGGAATGCCGCGACGTAGTGGTCCTCGGAGAGCCCGCGAAACATGCGGAACTTCTCGGCCTCGAGCGTCGGATAGCTCAGCATCTCGTACCTGCCCTTCAGCACTTGGCCGATGGTCTTCACCATCCGGACCTCGGCGCCGGTGAATGCCCGACGCGGCTGAACTGCCTCGTGCCGCGCGCCCATCCACTCGAGCGCCAGCCGCCTCTCGTCCAGCGATTCGCAATGCAGCTCGAGACCCGTCCGGTCCGCCGGCCGCGTCTCTTCCCAAGCGATCTCCGGCAGGAAGTATCGGATCCCGCGTCCCAGCATCTCCCCGTAAAGCGCGTCTACGAAAGTCACAATTCCGGGAACTCGATTTCATCGACGAAACACCAGCCCCAAACCTCCCCCGGCTCAAGGGATTGCATGATTGGGTGCTTGCTCGAGTGGTAATGCTTCGTCGCGTGCTTATTCTTGGAGGAGTCGCAGCAACCCACGTGCCCGCAGATCCGGCAGAGCCGCAGGTGTACCCACGAATCTCCAAGTTTCAGACATTCCTCGCAGCCGTTTGTCTGCGGCTCAACGTCCCTCACCTGCTTCAAATGTGCACAGCGCGCCATACTCAATTCGCTCCTTTACCCACGCTCGCGGTACTGTCGCTGGTCTTGTCTCCTGTCTTTTGCTTCGGCAGCCGCACATAAAATCTCGTATTTCCCGGCTCCGATTCCACCTTGATACTCCCCCTGTGTTTCCGAACCACCCGCTTCACCGTCTCCAGGCCAAGGCCCGTTCCCTCGCCCAGGCTCTTGGTCGTACGGAACGGCTCGAAAATGCGCGGTAGATAGTCCGCCGGAATGCCCGATCCGTTATCCTGAATCTCGATCACCAGATCTTTCGGTTCTCCCCAGGTCTTTATACGTAACTCACCGGCCTCCGACATCGCCTCCACCGCGTTCACGATCAGGTTCGTCCAAATCTGGTTGAGTTCCACTCCGAACGCACAGATCTTCGGAAGGCTCGGGTCATACTCACGCACCACCCGGATCGATTTCTTCCGCAGCTTGTACGCCAAAATCGTGAGCGTGCTCTCGATGCCCGTGTGGACGTCGATCTCCTTCTCCGGCGCCTGATCCATGTACGTGTACTCTTTTATCGCGCCCACCAGCTCCGAAATCCGCGTGACGCTCTGCTCGATTTCCATCACCAACCTCGACGCGGTGAGGGAAAGATTGCAGCGGATCAGCGTGTCGCCAAGCGCGTCGTCGCCGATCTGAAGCGCAACCTCATCGAGCTGTTCGCACGTAATACCCGCCTCCGCCAGCATCGGCGCCAGTTGCCAGCTTTGCGCGACAGAGTGCGCGTCCATCCATTCCGCCAGCGCGTCTTCCTTGTCGCTCTGTTCGAGCGAGCTCGAAGGAACCGCCGACGTCTGGTTAGCCTGAGAGAGAGCCAGCGCCTCGAACTTCGCGATGAAACTCCGTTGGTCCGGACTCAGGTTGTGGCAATCCAGCCGCAGATACGCCTGGCGTAATTGTTCCCGTAGCTCGCGAAGCGATGTCGCCGCGCGTTTCGCCGCTCCCGCGGGGTTGTTTAGCTCGTGCGCCAGGCCCGCGGCCAACTTCCCGAGCGACGCCAACTTCTCCCGCTGCTCGTCCATCCTCGTGACTTCGCGCACCCGGTCCAGCATCAGACCGATCAGCCGCTCGCCCACCTCTGGCATCCGGTCCATAATCTCCGGAAAGATGCTCTTATGAAAGCGAACGACGCGGATTGGGGAAAGCGCGTGAGCGATGACGTTGAACGTCTTCAGCCTTGAGTAGGGAAGTATCCCCGTGATTTCTCCGGGCTGCGCGTTGAAGAAGCGCGTTTCCGCTTCATCGGACGTTCGCCGCAATTGCAGTTCTCCTTCGAGGATCGCGTACATGTGGTCCGCCGGTGCACCCGGCTGGAATGGCTGCTCCCCCGTCGCGAGTCGCTGCTCCTCGCCCTGTTCCGCAAGCCAGACTAGCTGGTCGTCCTCCAGGTCCGCAAACACTTCTATCTTCCTCAGTTCAGCTGGGTCTATCATATGTTCCCCAGGTATTGATGGACAAATTGAATCGCGATCGATCCTTCGCCCACGCCCGAGGCCACTCTTTTCACGGACCCCCGCCGCACGTCGCCAACAACGAAAATTCCCGGCACACTCGTCTCGAGCAGCCCCGGGTCGCGTTCGAGCGGCCAGCCTCTCGGCTGCTTGCCGTTTCGCTTCAGTTCCGCCCCGGACAATATGAAGCCTTTCTCGTCGCGCTCCACCACGCTATCCAGCCAATTCGTGTTCGGGACCGCGCCGATAAATATGAACAGCGACGAGACATTGACGCGGTTCGTTTCTCCGCTCAGCGTGCAGTGAACCGCGATCTCCTCGAGCCGCGTGTCTCCAAAGGCTTCCACCACGCTTGAATTGACCTCCACATGGATATTCTCGGTGTGCTCAATCTGGCCGATCAGGTAATGCGACATCGTGCTCGAAAGCGAGGGTCCGCGCACCAGCATCACCACGCGACGGGCGTATCTCGAAAAGAACATCGCCGCCTGGCCCGCCGAATTTGCGCCGCCCACCACGTAGACGTCCTCATCCTTGCAGGACATCGCTTCCGTAGACGCCGCCCCGTAATAAACGCCCGCGCCTGTGAAGCGGTCCAGTCCCGGAACATCCAGCTTCCGCCACTGGACGCCCATTGCCAGCAGCAGCGCGTGGCATGATAGCTCCGACCCATCGCTGAGCTTGACGAAACGATACGGTCCGTCAACGCGCACACTTGTCGCCTCCTGCGGCGAGATGATCTCGACGCCGAAGCGCCGCGCCTGCGCCACCGCCCGCCGCGCCAGATCGCCACCGCTCAGGCCCGATGGGAAGCCCAGATAATTCTCGATCCGCGAACTCAATCCTGCTTGCCCGCCCGGTGCCTCGCGCTCCACCATCACGGTCGTCAGTCCTTCCGACGCTCCGTATACTGCGGCCGCCAGGCCCGCCGGCCCGCCGCCCACGATCAGCACCTGATAGAACGTCGTCTGGGCCCGCGTCCTCAGCCCGATCTTCTCGGCGACATCCGTCTGCTTCGGCTCCGCCATCCGCGTGCCGTCCTGGAACAGCGCCACCGGCAGATGTTTCGCGTCCTCGCCAATGGCGTCGATCGTTTGGCGAATCTCCGGATCGCGCTCCGCCGCCTCCGCATCCATCCATTTGAACGGCACGTGGTTGCGGGACAGGAAGTCCCGCAACTCAAACGATTTCGGCGACCATCTGTCGCCCAGCACGCGAAGCCCTGTAAACGGAGGACGATAATCCGCAAGCCAGTCCTCCAGCAGGTCGTCCAGCACGGGATAAAGATTCTGCTCCGGCGGATCCCACGGCTTCAGGAGGTAATGTTGGATCTTCGCCTCGTTGATCGCCTTGATGGCCGCGTCGGTATCCGCATAAGCCGTCAGCATCGCGCGCTTCGCTTCCGGATAGATCGTCATCGCTTGTGTGAGAAATGCCACGCCATCCATCTGCGGCATCCGCTGATCCACCAGCATCAACGCGAGCGCATCGTTCCGTCCCCTCAGGTCCCGTAGAAGGTCCAGCGCGGCCTTTCCGGAGTCCGCGCGCATCACGCGGTACTTCTCCGAATAGCGCTTCCGCAGGTCGCGCTCGACCGACCTTAAAACCTCCGGATCGTCGTCTACCGTCAGCACCGCCGGTTTCGCCATATTTATAGGTTAGATGTTGAGCGGCTTATTTTGGAGTCGGAGAACCGGAATGCTTGGCCGCGGCATCACATCAGGATCGTGCCGAACCTCTTTGACCCCCTCAAGTTGAGATCCGTGGAACTGCGCAACCGCATCGGCATTTCGCCCATGTGTATGTATAGTTCCGAGGACGGCTTCGCGAACGACTGGCACCTCATGCACTTGGGCGCTCGCGCGGCTGGCGGCGCCGGCCTGGTCATGGTGGAAGCGACCGCCGTCGAA
The DNA here is from genome assembly GCA_025462965.1 of Bryobacterales bacterium. Classification (GTDB taxonomy): domain Bacteria; phylum Acidobacteriota; class Terriglobia; order Bryobacterales; family Bryobacteraceae; genus JALYXI01. Next base: position 5,523 of record JAOAPQ010000400.1, on the reverse strand, counting down.
GCCCGCGGCCGCATTACGCCGGCCGATATGGGCATCTGGAAGGACGAACACATCCCGCCGCTCGCCCGTGTAGCTCGCTTCGTCGCTAGCCAGGGAGCGGTTCCGGGAATCCAGATCGCTCACGCCGGCCGCAAAGCATCAAACTCCCGCCCGTGGGAAGGCGGCCATGCGCTCTCGCCGGCCGAAGGCGGATGGCCCATTGTGGGACCAAGCCCGATTCCCTTCGATTCTGGATGGTTGGTGCCCAAAGAATTGACTGTTGATGAAATCCGCGACATCGAGCGGGCGTTCCAGTCTGCGGCCGTCCGCGCTCTGGAAGCGGGCTTTCATGTCGTAGAACTCCACGGTGCGCACGGTTATCTGATTCATAGCTTCCTTTCGCCGCTCTCCAATCACCGCACCGACCGATACGGCGGAAGTTTCGAGAATCGCACGCGATTCCCTCTGGAAACAGTCCGCTTGATCCGCGAAGTGTGGCCTGACTCGAATCCCTTATTTGTGCGCCTCTCCTGTTCGGACTGGGTGGAAGGCGGGTGGACCATCGACGATTCCGTGTCGCTCGCCAAACTCCTCAAACCGGAAGGTGTCGATCTCATCGACTGCAGTTCCGGCGGTGGCGTCCCGAAGGCCACCATCCCGGTCGGAGCGGGCTATCAGGTGCCGTTCGCCAAAGCCATTCGCACGGCCGCCGGAATCCCGAGCGCCGCCGTTGGCCTGATCACCGAACCCATGCAGGCCGATCAGATCATCCGCAACGGCGAAGCCGACCTCATCCTGCTCGCGCGAGCCAGCCTTCGCAATCCCAATTGGCCGATCGATGCCGCGCGCGAACTGCACTTCAAAGGCACGTGGCCTGTTCCGCCGCAATATCTGCGCATGCTTTGATTCATGCGGCGGGCGGTCGTTACTTGCTAGCATGGCAAGTAGTCCTCGACCGGCCTGCCTTTGAGAAAATCGCCGCTTTTACCCATATTCCTGATCGTCCTGGTGGATATCCTCGGGATGACGATCATCCTTCCATTGCTCCCGTTTTACGCGGAACGGATGGGCGCGTCCGCATTCGTTGTCGGACTGCTCGTGGCGTCTTACGCCGCATGCCAACTCGTCGCCGGTCCTATTCTGGGGCAGATCTCCGATCGCGTCGGCCGCCGCCCGGTTCTCATCGTAAGTCAGGTTGGAACGTTCATCGGCTTCCTGATTCTGGCACGCGCGGGAGTTCTCTGGGTCGTGTTTCTCTCCCGCATCATCGATGGTCTCACCGCCGGCAATCTATCCATTGCGCAGGCTTACATTGCGGACGTCACGCGCCCTTCCGAGCGCTCCAAGTCTTTCGCGGTCATCGGGATCGCATTCGGCATTGGCTTCCTGATCGGCCCGGCGATCTCCGGCTTTCTTTCCACCTTCAGCTACAGCACTCCAATTTATGCCGCGGCGGCGCTTTCTTTCACCAGTATTCTCTGCACTTACTTCCTGCTGCCCGCGAAACCGGTAATACCCGAGCGCGAGGAAGGCGAATTGGGGCCGCTCCTGCCCGGCGGGCGCCGCGTGGGAGTGCTCGATTTGGGCGGCTATCTAACGTACTTCCAGCGGCCGGGACTGCGCCGCTACCTGTGGCTCTTCTTCCTGTTCGCGTTTTCCTTCAGCACGTATGTGAGCGGGTTCGCGCTCTTCGCGCAACGCCGTTACAATTTCGGTCCCAGGGAAGTCGGATACGTGTTCGCTTGGGTCGGCTTCCTGGGTATCATCCTGCAAGGCGGCCTGATCGGCCGGCTGGTCAAACGGTTCGGCGACTGCAACCTGGTGTTTAGCGGCTTCTTGGCCGCTGCTGCTGGTTACGCGCTCATCGGTTTCACGTGGGATTGGCGGCTGTTGTACGCCTTCAGCGCGATCGCGTCGTACGGCACGGGCGTCCTCCGGCCGGCGGTTACCAGCCTCGTGACCCAGCACGTCTCGCGAGAGGAACAGGGCGTGGTGCTCGGGCTTACGCAGTCAATTACGTCGGTTTGCGCCATCATCGCGCCAATCCTTGCCGGCGCGCTCATCAACCAGGGATTGCTCACTCAATGGGCTTTAATAGCGGCGTGCACCTGTGCGGTGGGCGTCGCCACCAGCCTGCCGAGCTCGGTCGGAGCGCGGTCCAGCGTTACGCAGGCGAGGTAAGCGCGGCCCGGTTGGTGCAACCGTGCGCATCTTCAAGTGTTACACTGACGTGGAAAACGAAACCGGATGCTCCTTGCAAGAGAATTTGTTGGCTACATTGCGCGCCAGATTGTTGCTCGGTTGATGCCGACCATCATCGAAACGGCGCAGCCCCAGAAAATCATCGAGATGGTGACGGAAATGATCACCGAGGAACTCCTCGTGGAGGACCGCCTCAACGATGAGGTGCGCGAGATCCTGGGCCAGTACAGCGACTACATGCGCCGTGAGGGCGTAAGCTACCAGGAAATGTTTCGGCGAACCAAAAACACCCTCATTTCACAGCGTAAGTTCGTGCGGGCGTCCGGCCGGGACACCGGCGACAATATGAAGCTGTCGCGCGACAAGATCACCGACATTTCGCACAAGCTGGTCGCGTCGATGAAAAAGTCACGCGATATTCGCGTCAAAAAAGAGCCGAACGAGGTGCGTCTGGCTATTGTAAAGGCCATGACCGAGATTCTAGCCACAGAGGAGAAAGTGGACCGTGCAGCCCGCGAAAAGGTGCGCTCGACGAAGCGGGAGGTGCCGGAGGGGAGTGAGGAGTGGGATCTGCTGCAGAAGCGCTACTACGCTGAGGAGCTCAAGAAGTTGGGCATCGATTTGGCCCATTAACCTTTCGCACAAAGGTCTCCGGATTGCACGCCATCAAGTATGCCAAATCTCTTGGAAGATATGAAGATTGCAATTTTGGCCACCGATGGTTTCGAACAGGTCGAATTGCTCGAACCGCGGAAAGCTCTCAACGCCGAGGGCGCTAGAACAACTGTTGTCTCTCCCAAATCGGGAAAGATCAAAGGCTGGAATTTCACCGATTGGGGTCAGGAAGTGGCTGTCGAGGAATCGCTTGATTCTGTTACAGCGGAAGATTTCGATGCACTGCTGCTGCCGGGTGGCGTCATCAATCCCGATAAGTTGCGCGTTATCCCCAAAGCCGTTCAATTCGTGCAGGAGTTCATCGGTGCAACCAAGCCTGTCGCGTCCATCTGCCACGGGCCTTGGATGCTGGTGGAAGCCGGCGCCGTTGCGGGGCGCACCGTCACGTCATGGCCCTCGCTGCGTACAGACATTCGCAACGCCGGCGGGAATTGGGTGGATGAGGAAGTCATCCTGGACAATGGCGTCGTGACCAGCCGAAAGCCGGAAGATATCCCTGCCTTCAATAGAGTGATGATCGGCATGTTTGCGGACGCGCTCCGCGCTAAGCAAGCGCCCCGCACGAGAACCGCTTAGGCAAAAAGGGGCATGCTCCGGTGTGTCCCTTCTCACGCAACAAATTGACCTGCCTTGGAAACTAGCGTTAAACTGGTAAATTCGTAACGAAAGGTCGCATACGCGTCCGCGCGCACTAATACCAGTTTCCAGGAGACTCCATGGCAGATAGCCAAAGACATCTTTTTACGTCCGAATCGGTCACCGAAGGCCACCCCGATAAAATCGCCGATCAAATCTCGGATGCCGTTCTCGATGCGGTTCTCGAACAGGATCCCTACGGGCGCGTCGCCTGCGAAGTCCTGGTTACCACCGGAATTTGCGTCGTATCCGGTGAAATTACCACCACTTGCTATGTCGATGTCCCGAAGATTGCGCGACAGACTATTGAGTACGTCGGATACACCGACGCGGCTTATGGCTTCGATTCCAAGACCTGCGGTGTCTTGAACACAATCCAAGGCCAGTCTCCCGATATCGCCATGGGGGTCGATCCCGGCGGAGCTGGTGACCAGGGGCTGATGTTCGGCTTCGCGTGCGATGAAACACCCGAGCTGATGCCCCTGCCGATCATCCTGGCTCATAAACTTACTAAGCGTCTTTCCGATGTCCGGCGCGCCGGAATTCTCGAATACCTCCGGCCGGATGGAAAATCTCAAGTTACGGTTGAGTATGTCAACGGCAAGCCTAAGCGTATTGACGCTATTGTCATCTCGACTCAGCACCACGATACTGTCTCCACGGAAGACCTTCGCGCCGGCGTCAGGAAGCATGTGATCGATGCCGTGATCCCTGCCAACATGGTGGACGCGAACACCAAGTTTCACATCAACCCGACCGGCCGTTTCGTGGTTGGCGGACCGCACGGCGACACCGGCCTCACCGGCCGCAAGATCATTGTGGACACTTACGGAGGCCGTGGCCGCCATGGCGGCGGCGCGTTCTCGGGCAAGGATCCGACAAAGGTTGATCGTTCCGCCTGCTATATGGCGCGCTATATCGCAAAGAACCTGGTTGCCGCCGGTCTTGCGACCGAGTGCGAGGTCCAACTCGCTTACGCCATCGGCGTCGCCGAGCCTGTGTCCGTTATGGTGAACACGTTTGGAACGGGAACCGCTCCAGCTGAAAAGCTCACCGAACTGGTTCGGGCGAACTTCCCGTTGACGCCCAAGGGCATCATCGATCATCTACAATTGCGCCGACCCATCTATCAAAAGACGGCCGCATTCGGGCACTTCGGCAGAACGGAAGAAAGTTTCTCCTGGGAAGCTACCGATAAGGTCGAAGCGCTACGCAGCGCCGTTGCCGTTCCTGTCGCCGCCTCGCGGTAAAGAGACAAACAGCACCGGCGCGAACATCGCCCGGATTACTGAGCAGACCCGCGAGCATCCATATCCCATGGACTTGCAACTCAGAGGTAAGCGCGCCCTCATCACAGGTTCCTCTGCCGGAATCGGGTACGCCATCGCCGAAGCACTTGCCAGAGAAGGCGCGTCCGTCATCGTCAATGGCCGCAAGCCCAAACGCGTCGACGAAGCGGTCGGGCGTCTGGGCGAGCTCGGTCCGGATCCAGGCAATGTCACAGGCACCGTTGCCGACGTAGGTACGGCGGAGGGTATCTGGTTACTGATTAATCAACATCCATCGGTCGACATCCTTGTGAACAACGCCGGTATCTTTGAGCCGAAGCCGTTCGAAGAGATCACCGATTCCGATTGGGTTCGTTTTTTTGAAGTGAATGTGATGAGCGGCGTTCGCCTGAGCCGCCACTATCTGCCGCGCATGCAGCAGCAGGGATGGGGCCGGATAGTCTTCATATCAAGCGAGTCAGCAGTCCAAATTCCGGCTGAGATGATTCATTACGGAATGACGAAAACGGCCCAACTCGCCATATCGCGCGGTCTCGCCGAAACGACGGCTGGCACTGGCGTTACCGTGAACGCAGTGTTGCCCGGACCAACAGCCTCCGAAGGCGTCACCGATTTTATCGCGAAGTTGGCGGAAAGCCAAAATACCAGTGCAGATGCGTTCGAGAAGGAATTCTTCCGCACCGTGCGTCCGAGTTCTCTCTTAAAGCGCTTCGCCGAGCCATCGGAGATAGCGGCGCTGGTC
>JAOAPQ010000365.1 GCA_025462965.1 Bryobacterales bacterium | reverse complement strand
TCACCATTTATGACGAAGTCGCGCTGTCCCTCCGCCGGCTCACTCACGGCAGTTTCCAATACATCCTCGCGGCCCAACAGAACTTCTTCCGCGGCCTCGGCCTCTGGGGCATCTATCTAACCGCGCTCGCCGTACTTGCGGATCGCCGCCTGTCGCTATTAGTCGCCGCGATCTTCGCGCTCGGCGCTGAGGTCGCCGGTCCCGCGGTCCTCGTCACCGAATACGAGCCATCCCCGCGAGCCTTCGCCATTCCTCTTGTCTTCCTCGCGATCGGCCTCATCGCGCACCGCCGTTACGCGTGGGCGGGCGTCGCCGTTTCGGTAGCGTTCCTGTACCATCCACCTTCCGTTTACCCGTTCCTGCTCATCCTGTTGATCCGCCCGCGCATGCGCATCTTCGTCCCGCTCCTCTGCGCGGCTGTCCTGCTGTTCGCCGCCGCCCACTTTCAGTCGGGCATCAAGGAAACGCAGGAGTTCTTCGCCCGCATCGCTCCGGAACTGGAAGCCCTCCAGCGGATGCGCGCTCCCTATAACTGGGTCTCCATCTGGTGGCGCAACGAGTTCGCCCAATATCTCTTCCTCACGGCCGTCGCCTATGCCGCGCTCTGGCGCAGCCGTATATCCGGCGAGCTTCGCCTCTACCTCGCCGGACTCCCGCTCATTGGGCTCCTGAGCGTGCCCGTTTCCTACGTGCTGCTCGAACGCTTCAAATGGAGTCTGATGCCGCAGTTGCAGCCTACCCGCGCCCTGCTGTTCGTCACAGCCGTGGCCGTATTGGCGTCAGCACTCGCGGGCTGCCTCGCTGTTCGCGAGCGCCGCTGGCCGGAGGCCTTCGCTTGGTTCGCATTCGCCTATCTCACGCCGATGCACGCCCGCATCGATGCGGTTCCGCCGCTGGCACAGCTCGCTGTTGCCCTCGGCCTCGCAATCCTTGCCTGCGCCGCCGCCTCCCGCTATCTCGCGCCCATCGCGATCGCCGCGCCATTTTTCGCGATCCCGATCCTCGCCCACGCCCACAACTATCCCACCATCGACACGCCCGATCTGCGCGCCCTCAGCGCCTGGGCCCGCACCGCGACTCCGCGCGATGCTGTCTTCGTCTTCGCCGCCGGTCCGCCCAAGAACCTGGAGCCCGGTGTCTTCCGCTCCGAAGCCCTTCGCGCCATCTATGTGGATTGGAAAGGCGGCGGCCAGGTCAATTACCTGAAGGAATTGGGCGAAGAATGGTGGGTCCGCTACAAGGACGTGATCTTGCGGCCGTTCTCCGATTCCGATGTCGCGCGCTTCGCGTCCCTCGGCATCGACTACGTCGTCCTTCCGCGCCCTCTCAATTGCACCGCGGTATTCCACAATTCGCACTACTTCGTCTACCGCACAACGGCTGCTACTTCCCCGTCTTGCCCGCAGTCTCCATCACGGTCCGCGCAAGATAGTTCACAATCTTCGCGTCGTTCCGCGCAATCTCGTAATACGCCGACCGCAGCAGCTGATCCTTGCGGTTCAGCAGATTCTCTCGAATCGTCTGTTGCACCCGCGGATCGCCCAACTCCCGCTGCCCCGCCGGCTCCCGGGAAATCATCTTAAGGATTCGGTAACCGTCTTCCGTGTGGATGATGGGCGATAGCTGCCCGGGCTGCATCGAAAGGACCAGCTTGCGCAACTCCGGTCCGCTCCTCTCGAGCGCCGATTCCGGCACGAACCCGAGATCCCCGCCATTCGGAGCCGTGTTCGGATCCTCCGAATAGCTCTGCGCGATCATTGCGAAATCCTGACCCTGCTTGAGGCGCATCTCGATCGCCTGGATCTTCTGCTTCGCTTCGTCATCGTTCTTCGCTTTGTCGCCTTTCAGGTTCCGCACGTTCGCGTCCGGAACCGGAGTGACCACAACTTGCATCAGGTGCACTTGCGGCTCCGCCAGGTTGAAGTTCTTCCGGTTACCCGCATAGAAGCTCGAGACATCGGCATCCGTGATATTGATCCTCGAAGTGATTTCCTTGTTCAGCAGCTTGGAAACGCTCAGGTCTTTCCGCAGTTGGCTCTTCAGATCGTCGAGTGTCATGTTGCGCGTCTTGAGCTGCTGCTCGAACTGCTCTTTGGTGTACGGCGCGCGCAGTTCGTTGAGCTTCGTTTCCACATCGGCATCGGTCGCCATCAATCCGCTCTTCGACGCCCGCTGCAGCATGATCTCGTTGTCGATCAGGCTCCGCAGCACCTCGAGCTTCTGGAATGACGTCTGGTCGGCGGTCACCGATTCCCCGCTCGCCGGATACTGCGACCGATAGGTTTTATCGAGTTCCTCGTTCGTGATTGCGTGACCGTTTACCGAAGCTGCTACGTTCGCTGGAGGTGAAGTCTTGCATCCCGCGAGCGCCCACGCCGCGAAAACCAGCAGCAAGAGTCGAATCATCATGTAAGATCTCAATATAGATGAAAGTCGGAATAATCGGCACTGGCGCCATCGCCCACAAACATGTTCAGGCCTATCGCAACATCGGCTATGAAGTCACGGTATGCACGGATGTTATGAGAGAGTACGGCGAGCAATTCGCCGCCAAGTACGGAGCGGAATTCGTTCCGACCTTTGAAGAAGTCTGTCGGCATCCCAATGTCGACTACGTCGATGTCTGCACCCTCCCCAATTTCCGCCTGCAGGCGGTCAGTGTCTGCGCCGAATCCGGCAAGCACGTGCAAGTGCAGAAGCCGATGGCCATCAACCTCGAAACCGCTCGCGAGATGATCGAAGTCGCTCGCCGCGGCGGAATCCTTTTGAGCATCGTCAGTCAGCATCGCTTCGATGACTCGTCCCGCTTCCTCTCAAAGGCTATCTGCGAGGGCCGCCTGGGTCGTCTTCTGCAATGCGATTACTACGTCAAGTGGTATCGTTCGCCCGAGTACTACTCGCGCCCGATCAAAGGTAGCTGGGCCGTGGAAGGCGGCGGCGCTCTGATCAACCAGGCCATTCACGGCATCGACATCCTGCGCTGGATGGCCGGTCCCATTCGCGATATCTATGGCGTTTGGCAGCTCGGCGCTCGGCACAAAATCGAATCCGAAGATGTCGCCAATGCCGTCCTGCGCTTTCAAAACGGCGCGACCGGCGTGATTCAAGCCTCCACCGCTTTCTGGCCCGGCTACACGGAGCGCACTGAAATCCATGGCACGAAGGGCTCCGCGATCATCTCCGGCGACAAACTCACGCAATGGGACGTCGAGAATGATTCCGGCGATCCGCCGCCCATCGAGAAGGACGTCACTTCGGGCTCCTCCGATCCGATGGCCATTTCGCTCACGCCCTTCGAGCGCCAGTTCCTCGATTTCGGTGATGCCATCCGCAACAAGCGCAAGCCGCTGGTTTCGGGCGAAGAAGGCTATTCCGCGCTCGAGATCGTGGAGGGCATCTACCAATCCTGCCGCACGGGCCAGGTTGTCACTTTGGCTAAATAGCCTCCAACTCCTCTTCCAACATTTGCTTCTGCGCGAGCTCCGCATAATACCCGCCGGCTCGCGCAAGCTCTTCATGCGTCCCGTGCTCCACCACGCGTCCCTTCTCCAGCACCACAATCTCATCCGCCATCTGCACGGTAGACACTCGGTGTGAAATCAGCACCACCGTCCGGTCCCGCATCACCTCCCGCAGGCCGCGCAGGATTCTTTCCTCCGTCAACATATCCACGCTCGAAAGCGCATCGTCCAGAATCAGGATCTTCGGGTTCCGCAGCAGCGCCCGCGCGATCGCCGTTCGCTGTTTCTGTCCGCCGGAAAGCGTCAGCCCCCGTTCGCCCACGGTCGTCTGGTACCCCGCCGGAAAACCCTCAATGTCCACCGCCAGGCCCGCGCGCTCCGCCGCCAGCCGGATCTCTTCCTCCGTCGCGTGCTCCACGCCAAACGCGATATTCTCCGCGATCGTCGCGCTGAAGAGAAAAGTTTCCTGTGGCACAAAGCCGATCTGCCGTCGCAGAAACTCCGGCGATAGCTGCCGCACATCCACTCCATCCAGCAGCACCGTGCCCCGCGTCGGGTCCATCAGCCTGGGAATCAGACTCACCAGGGTGCTCTTGCCCGAACCCGTATGGCCGACCACCGCGATCGTCTTCGCCGCCGGAATGCGCAGGTTCACGGCATCCAGCGCGGCCCCGGTCGGATACTCCACGCTCACGCCGCGGAACTCAATCTCACCCCGAACGGTGTCCAGCACGTGCGCCTGTTCCGGCGCGGCGATGCTCGGCCGCTCGTTCATGATCTCGTCGATCCGGTGCAGCGACGCGGTCCCTCTCTGCATCAGATTAACCACCCAGCCCAGCGCGATCATCGGCCATACGAGCATGCTCATGTAAGTGTTGAACATGACGAAGCTTCCGACCGTGATCCTGTGCTCGATCACCTGCCGCCCTCCGACCCATAGAACGATTAGGAACGTGACTCCGATCAGGCACTCCAGCAGCGGCTGAAAAAAGCCCTGCACCTGAATCAGCTTCAGATTCTGTGCAATGTACTCGCGGTTCAGGCGTTCGAACTTGCGCACCTCCGCGCTCTCCTGCACGAAAGCCCGCAGCATTCGCATGCCCGAAAGATTCTCCTGCACGCGGCTGCTGATATCCGAAAACATCGCCTGAATGGCTTCGAAGCGAGTGTGAATTCGCCGCCCGAATACGATCACCGCGAAGCTCACCAGAGGCGCCGGGAGAAGAGCCAATGCCGTAAGCCGCCAATCGATCGACGCCATCACCGCGATCGTCAGCGCAAACGTCAGACTCGTCTCGGTCCAGTACATTACGCCCGGACCCAGCATCATCCGGACCGCGTTCAGATCGTTCGTGGCCCGCGCCATAACGTCGCCCGTGCGGTTCTTCCCGTAGTAGTCGGGCGCGAGCGATACCAGCTTCTCGAACAGCGCGTTGCGCATCTCGAATTCGATGTCGCGTGATACGCCGATCAGCACCACGCGCATCCAGTACTGAAAGACGCCCTTGATCAGACAGATACCGGCCAGGTAGCCCGAGAACACGAACACCGTACGCAACGGTGCGCCTGAAGTCAGCGCATCGATCGCGTCGCGGATCATCACCGGCAGCAGCACCGCGGTGGCATCTTTCACCACCAGCGCGCCCATTCCGAGCGCGAACTTACCCCGATGCCGCGCCACGTAAGGCCATAAGCTTCGGAATGCCTCTCCCAACGCCTATATCCCCACTCGGCTCGTCAATGACTTCGTCCACTCCATCAGGAAAGTCTTCCGGCCTTCGCGGTCCTCCCACCAGTTGTCCCAGTGCAGCGTGTCTGGAGACGCGACCACATGCAATTCCAAATCGGGCGCCACTTCACGGAAGATCCTGCCGGCGCGCTCGGTGTGGAACTCGCTGGTGACCAGTATGTAGCGTTTCACGTGCCTCCGGCGCAGTTCCGGGACAATTGCATGCGCCTCGTCTCGCGTTGAGTGCGCCGGGTACCGCAGCTTTATGAAATATTTCTCGTCATACCCGCGCTTGACGGCGAAATCCACCGCTGCGTCGCACTCATATTGTCCGTAGAGGTAGCCATTTCCGCTGACCATTACCTTGGGCGCATATCCCTCTTTCGCCAGCTTCGCCCCTTCCAGGATCCGATTGCCGAACCAGTCGCCGCCGATGACGCAAATCATGTCGGCCTGGAATGGCGGCTGAGTCTGCACCAGCATCTCGCCCATCCACCGGAACCAGATCGTGCGCGTCAGAAACAGGAGAACCACAAGGCAGGCGAGCACACCCGCGATCCACGCCACACGACGGGTCCAGCCGGCGACCTTGCCGCCAGTCCCGTTGATACCACCGCTCACGCTACTCGTCCGTAGACTTCGGGTCGATATGACCGACCGCCTTCAGTCTTTGGTAAAGCCGCTCCACCTCGGCTTCGTCCTCCGGCAGCAGCAGCCGGTAGCGCGGAGCGGGCAGCAGCTTTCGCTCTCCCGACGACGCAAGTACTTCGCCCCAATACTGCCGGTACGGGATCCCATCGATCAAGGAATCGCGGCACATCCGCCGCAGCGTTCGCAGCAGGCTCTTGCAGGCCTCCAGGTCGCCCGGATAGACCAGAGTGATGCGGGTGTCGTCGTAGAGCGTAAGGCGCACAATCAGCGGTGAAAGCCACCCTGTCCTGTCCAGCCGCCTGATGTCCATCCATGGAATCAGCCGCTTCCCAATCGCGAGGTACGCCTCCTGGACCTCCACAGCCGGCCTAACCGCAAGAAACAGAAGGAGAGCCGCGCTCAGCAGGAACAATCCAGCGGGAAAAAATGCCCCATGCCATTCCATCCCGAGCCAGCCGGAAAACACCGCCAGACCGAGGGCCACAATACCGAAGGAGATGTAGTGCCGTGCAGGCAGGTAACGAGTCATCGTCTACTTCCGACGTTTTAAGGTTACTCCCCGTCGCTCGCCCCGTCAACGACGGAGAAAGAACGAGACACCCCGCCAGGTATAGTGCACCGCACTCCATGCTGTCGCAACCCCCGACGCAATCACGATGCTGCGCGCGGCTTCGTGAAAGTGAGGGAAGGGAAGCGCGTTTCCGCCCATCAGCACCACCGCCGTCAACACCTGAAGCATCGTGCTGATCTTGCCCCAGACGCTGGGCGTATAGTCGTCATATTTCGAAACACGCATCGCAATGGCCGACGCAACCAGGATGGCCAAATCCCGCCCCAAAACCAGCGCCAGATACCAGATTGAGATGCTTCCATGGATCCCCAGCGCCACAAATACGCTGTTGAGCAACACTTTGTCCGCGATCGGGTCGAGATACTGCCCTACCGGAGTAGTTGCCCGCCACACCCGCGCCAATTGCCCATCCAGAAAATCCGTAAATGCCGCCAAAGCGAACAGCGAGGCGGCCAGCACATGCGCTCCATTCAGGATCGCGGCGACGATAAACGGCGCCATCACGAGCCGCGCCAGCGTCACCAGATTTGGGACGTTTACCCAACTCTGAGCTATCATTTTTATATGCCCAAGGCCATCTGGGAGAACACGGTCATCGCTGAGAGCGACGACACGGTCGAAGTGGAAGGCAATCAGTATTTTCCGCCGGATTCACTCTCCAAACAATACTTCATACCCAGCTCCGCCACCACTGTTTGTCCATGGAAAGGTATCGCGAGCTACTACACCATCGATATCGGCGGAAAGCAGAATCACGACGCCGCGTGGTACTACCCGAATCCCAAGGAAGCGGCAAAAGAAATCAAGGACCGCGTCGCTTTCTGGCGCGGTGTCCAGGTCATCTAGGGGGTGCTGCGCTCGATTGCCGCTAAATCCTCCGGCCGCCCCACATCGCGCCACGTACCTTTGATCTCGTAAATCTTCAGCTTCTGTCCGCCCTCGATCATCATTTCGATCGCGCTCGTAATCTCGTACTCTCCACGCGCCGATTTCTCCACCCGATCCACATAGTCAAACACGACCGCGCGGAATGTATACAACCCCGCGCTGTTCCAGTTCGTCGTCGAAGTCCCCTTGTCCGGCTTCTCGACGATTCTAACGACCACGTCGTCGCGCACATATACAGCCGCGCCTTGCCATGGGTCGTCCACCCGCCTGACCCCGATCACACCGGCCGTATCGTCGTCCAGCGCCGCCATCAACCCGCGATAGTCCGCCGCATCGCACCAGATGTCGCCGAAAGTCAGCAGAAACGGATCGTTTCCGGCGAAACTTCGTGCCAGGCGCACCGCAATCGCCGTCCCGTTCAGCACCTCCTGGTGCAGCCAGGAGATCCGCATCGGATATTGCTCGAAATACTCTTCGATCGATTCGCGCAGATAACCGGTCACTACCGCGACTTCTTGGATTCCTGCCTCGCGCAGTTGGTCCAGGATATGCTCCAGCAGCGGCTTGCCGCCGACGCGAATCATCGCCTTGGGAATCCGTTCCGTCAGATGCCCCATGCGCGTCCCTCTGCCGGCCGCAAGAATCACAGCCTTCGTAATCTCACTCATATAACGCAATCTCGTTTTTCGTCACCCAAGGGAGAGAGGGACACGCGGCGACAGCCGCGTTCGCTTTTGACCTGCCGAAAAGTCGCTGCGCGGATGAAAGCCTGCAGTGCGGTGAAAAAGAGAACGCCGCTATCGCCGCGTGTCCCTCTCTCCCTTGAGCGGCATTGCATGGGTTACGTCGCGTCAAAAAGCGCCGCGCCATCGCGTAACCGCAGCTTGCTCTCACCCCGCGCCGCCACCGCCATCCGATATCCGGATGCCGGCGTGAACTCCCAAAACGTCCAATCTCCGGGAGGTGAGAGCCTCACACCCTCATCCCGCAACTCGAACCAAAAATCCTTCAGCGGCAGATCGAACCCCCGGCCGCAGCCTTTTATGTAAGCTTCCTTCAAGGTCCAGATCCGAAAGAACGCCTCTTGCTGCTGTTCCGCGGCGAGACTCTCGATATACTTGGCCTCCTCGTCCGCGAAAAACCGCCCCGCGATCTCGACCACCTCGACCGAGCGCTCCACTCTCTCGACATCCACCCCAACCTCATGCCCTCTTGCGATCGCGCAAGCGACGAAGCCTTCCGTATGCGAAATATTGAACTGCAGGTCCTTCGCACCCCGCAGATACGGCTTGCCCCATTGGGCTGTCTCGAACTCCCACGCACGCGGCTCACCACCCGCATACCGCGAAAGCGCCAACCTTAGCAGCGAATGCGCACAAAGAAATTCACGCCTATTCTTCTCGAACAGGAACCTGCCGTGACGCGCGGTCTCTTCATCCGATAGCAGATGCATCAGTTCGTCGCAGCGCTCCGCCCCGGAGATCCTGTACGTCCAGACTTCCATGTCCGGACTTAACTGATCATCCGGCTCCCCATCCACTCGGGATGGAACGCGGTGGAATCGAATATTTCGGTGGTCTTGAACGGTTCGAACTTCCCGGTGGAAGCGGCTCCCTCGGTCTTCGCCAAAAGCGCTTTGACATCCTTGGCTGTCATCTCCTCGTAAGTGTCCGCGGCCTCGCAAGCCTGGGCGAGAATCCTTTCGTTATCGATTCCCGTGATCACGACCGATGTCGGCAGGCGTAGCGCATACTTCAAACACTCGAGCGGTGTCACCAAATTCGCTTTCAGCACAAACCCGTCGCCCATGGACTTCATCCCGAGCACGCCCATGTCGCGCTGGATCAATGCCGGCAGCACGGCCTGCTCGAAACTTCGGAAGTGCGCGTCCATCACGCTCAGCGGCATCTGGCAAGCATCGAAAGCGAACCCATGCTCATCGGCGCTATCCAGCATCTGCAAATGGACCAGCGGATGCTTGTGCCCGGTGAACCCCGCGTACCGGATTTTCCCGGCTTTCAGAGAAGCCCTTACTGCTTCCACAGCCCCGCCTTCATCGAAAAACCGGTCGGGATCTTCCAGGCGGTTATTCTCGTGGAATTGCCACAGATCAACGTGGTCCACTTGCAACCGCTGAAGCGACTCATCGAGCTGTTCGGCCGCGGTCCTTTTGGTCCGGCCATCGAACTTTGTCATCAAAAACACCTTGTCCCGCCGGCCTCGAAGCGCTTTGCCCATGCGACGCTCGCTCTCGCCCTCGTTGTAGTCCCACGAGTTGTCCATGAAATTGATTCCGCGGTCGATCGCCGCGTGAACCAGCCGAATCGCCCCCGCCTCGTCAACGGGCGGCTTACCAAGATGAAAGCCGCCCATCCCAATGGCGGACACGTTCTCACCAGTCTTCCCGAGTTTCCGATAGATCATTCCCGCCCCCTACCGCTTGAAGTGCTTACTCAATGCCAATCCCTGCTTCTGATACGAAGATCCAATCCCTTGCCCGTACAATCGATCCGGCAAGCACATCAGCCTCTCAAACGTCAGGCTCCCGACCTCCTGCCCGTCTTCCAACAAAAACGGCACCTCGTGCGACCGCACTTCGAGTACCGCGCGCGTCCCCTTGATATCGTCCGTCCCGTATCCGAATCCTGGATCGAAGAAACCGGCATAGTGAATGCGGAACTCGCCGACGGATGGATCGTAAGGCACCATCTCCGCTGCGAACCCGGGTGGAATTCTTACCTTCTCCTTGGAGGCCAAAATGTAAAAATCTTCCGGATCGAGCACCAGGTCGTGGTTCTTCGTCCGTCTGATCGGATCCCAGAATTCCCCCGGCTCGTAGTAGTTAATACGGTCCAGATCGATCAGCGACGAATGCTTCTTCGCCCGGTAGCCGATAATCTCCGAATCCGACGTGCCGTTCAGATCCACGGAAAGCCGCAGCCCGTCGGCAATCATCGCCCCCACCGGCATCTCGTCCTCGCCGTACACCAGCATCTCGCGCTCGTCCAGCCTCACCAGGTCCGCGTCCGAGAACTGCGGAGCTCCGCGGGTCAGCCTCAGCTGGCTCAACCGTGCGCCCTCGCGTACAAGCACGCTGAAGGTTCGGGGCACGATCTCGGCGTAGAGCTTGCCCTTATACCCCGCGGGAACGAACTCAAACTGCCGTCCGTAGTCCGTAATCAGCCGTGTAAAGATGTCCAGCCGACCGGTGGAGCTTTTCGGATTCACCTTACCCGAGATCTGCGGCGGCAGGCTCAATTCCTCCTGCAGCGGCACGATATACACGCAGCCCTTTTCCAGCACCGCCGGACGCGAAAGATCCAGCTCATGCAGCTTGTGATCGCTCAACTTCCGCGCAACGGTCGAGTTCTCGCCCGGCAGGAAGCTGGCACGCACTCGGTACGCCACGGCGCCAAGCCGGAGGTCGATGCTCGAAGGCTGTATTTGTTCGGCCAGGACGGGCGTCGCCGCGCTGATGTGTCCGGCCGCGACCAACTCTTCCAGCTTCTGCGAAGGCAGGATGCCTGTCTTGAAGCCGATCTCCGGAAGGCCAACCAGTTCCGGGAACAGGCTCCCGCTGGCTGCGATCATTCCGGGTTCTTGTTCCCGATGTTGTAAACGAAAATCGTGTGTGTCCGCCCAGATACTTCCACAGTGTCCTTTATTGAGGGCTTCCAGCCGCGGATCTCATAATCGTGCGAAACCACGCGCGCGGTTGGCTTCAGGTAACGCTCCAGCACCGGCTTCAGGCGGTCGTTCGAACTGGTGAGGAAGTAGAGCGTAACCACGTCTGCCGGGCTCAGGTCGTAGTGCAGCGCGTTGCCGTGAACAATCGAAATCTGCTGGTCCAAACCCATCGACTTGATGCGGCTGAGCGTCTGCTCGTAGATGTCGCGGGATAGCTCAATGCCCACCCCGCGCGCCTTGAACTTCTGCACCGCCATGATCAACACGCGTCCTTCGCCGCACCCCAAGTCGTAAACCGTTTCGTTGGGCTTCAGATGAGCGGCCGACAGCATCCGCTCAATCACCTGCGGAGGTGTCGGGACGTCGGGCCCAAGCGTGTCGGGATTCTTGAAGCGCTGCCCGAATGCGGGAGCGCCGATTGCGAGGGTGAGTAAAAGCGCCGGACGGAGAGACGCGAGCATAGTCGATCGACCTCTTAGTGTGAGGAAGTCGCTGATACAGTCGCTCTCCCTCCTTTTGATCTTACTATACGGCTAACTATGTCGGTCCAGGCGACCCAAAGGTCGCGAGGCCGGCTGATGGTATATTCGTAACCTCGCAGTTTCTTCACCGTATTGCCGATCGCATCGCGCCAGGGGTTCGCCTGCGGGTACAGGTTGTAATTCATGTAGAAGACCGGGAAGTTGATACTCTCCACCTGCTTAATTGATTCCGGCGGCACAGCTTCGTTCAGCATTACCTTGGGCCCGGCGAAAATCACAGCGTCGGCGTGCGAGTTGTTCATCTCCTGCGTGATCAGATTGCTAAGAAACTCGACATCCGAATGTTTCTGCCCGAGCTGCTTGTAATTGACCGTGCCCATTTTCAGCGAATTCAGTGAATCGCCGAGGGCAGGGAAGTCGATCTGTTCCGATTCGTCCTGCCGGTAGAGCACCTTCTGCTCCTGCATATTGAACGCGACAATTGAAAAAGTGCGAATACGGGGTTCGCGGGAAATATTCCGCAGAATCGAGACCAGCGCATTCGTGTCCAGCGGCTGCAGTGTGGCGGACGCGAACTTCTGCGGGGCAAAATTCACCATCACCTTGACGTTCAACGGACCGCTCTGTTCGTCGCGAGGGACCGGCGGCTCCTGCTTGAACAGTTCACTATCCGCGGGCTCCACCTCTCCCGGGGCGATATGCAGGGCAACCTCTTTATCCTTGGACGACAGAGTAGCAGTCGTATCCCAGAAGGAAGAGCACACGCGCTCGGCCCTGTCTCGCATCAGCCAATCGACGTGGTAAGAGCCCTCGCCCACGTCGAAGGTGCCTTCGAGAAAGGCCTCGCCTTTTGCCTCATCCTCGATCTTCGGCACAGTGAACCGCTTCGAAAAATAAACCGGATGATCTTTGTCTTTCTCGGGCGTCACGCGGAAAATCATTGTCAGCGTGTTGTCGCTGCCCGCCAGATCCTTCATCGGCACCGTTACGTCGTAGCCGGTATGAAATCGCAAGTCGAACCCGAGCGACGGCTTCATCGGATCCACCGTGCAGCCGATATCCTTCCGCGTTTCCTGCGATTCCAGAACCGCCTCATCCGTGCTGAACGTGTGAACGGCGCCGCCCGGCCGGGAGCCGGTCATCAGCGTTTGTCCCGGCACAACGGCCGGGCACGACAGGAGAAGAGCGATGGGTATGGTTACTGCGCGAAGATGGGCAAATCCGATCAAGCCCGTGACCATATTGATGGCATTAGCAATCGAAACGCCGATGCGGAATTCGTAGATGCTGAATTCGTACATTCAGTATTAACTGAAGCCGCGCGCCCAGCGCAAGCACCAAATTGTAAACAATTATGCTAGTCTGCCAGGAAACTATGAAACAAGCCGCCGTGGCCCTCTTGTTCACCGCCTTTGCCTTTGCCCAGACGCGCCAGGTCACGGACGCAGACGTCCAGAAAGTTACCCGATCGGCGATCCTGATTGATACCCATAACGACGTCACCAGTCGAACTGTCGACGGTTTCGATATCGGCGAGCCCGCGACGCAAGGCCATACCGACCTGCCCCGCCTGCGCCAGGGCGGCGTCGGAGCCGTCTTCTTCGCCGTTTATGTTAGTGGCAGCTATACCAGCGGCAATCACTCCGCGAACCGCGCACTTCAGATGATCGACACAGTCCGGCACGACATCATCGCGGGCCATCCCAAGGACTTCATGCTCGCGCTGACTGCCGATGATATCGAGAAGGCGCACCGCGAAGGTAAAATCGCGGCGCTCATGGGCATCGAAGGCGGCCACGCCATCGAAGACAGCCCGCGCCTCCTCCGCGACTTTTATGATCTTGGCGTCCGCTACATGACCCTCACCCACGCCAACACCAACAACTGGGCCGACTCCTCCGGCGACATGGACAAAACCTCCGTCGAACATCACAACGGCCTGACACCGCTCGGCAGGCAAATCGTTCAGGAGATGAATCGCCTCGGCATGATGGTGGATATCTCCCATGTAGCCGACAAGACTTTCTGGGACGCGATCGAGACCAGCACTGCGCCGCTTTTCGCCTCGCACTCCTCCTGCCGCGCTCTCGCGAATGTTCCTCGCAATATGACGGATGAAATGATCGTCGCCCTGGCGAAAAAGGCGGCGTGGTTCAAATCAACTTCAACTGCGGTTTCCTTTCAGCCGACGGCACCGCCCGGGCGTCGCTCGCCGACGTGGTGGCCCACATCGACCATGTCCGGCGGATCGCGGGTATCGGCGCCGTGGGCATCGGCAGCGATTTCGATGGCGTGAACTGCACGCCCGCCGGTCTCGACGACGTCTCGAAATTCCCGAACCTGACGCGAGCTCTCCTGGAAAA